>CAZJMO010000100.1:0-10122 GCA_964547085.1 uncultured Fibrobacteraceae bacterium
GCAGCCTGAAGCGTTCGAACCCGAAGTTGAGACTCAGCGAACCCGGTGCGTTGACGCGCAACCGCCAGCGGTGCTCGCCGCCCGGAAGACGATCCCAGCCTTCGCCGTCGTCGCTGGCCAACACGACGTCCGCCGGCCACGCGAAGCGTTCGGGGCCGCCCGTTTCGATGCTCGTGTCGTCCTCGACCTGCAGCGCGGCCTTGTCCGGCCCGGCCAGTTCCAGGGTGCGGGGTCCGCCCGCAAGCGCGGTCGACGTCAGGATGATCATGGCACAGAGGAGCAATCGGGAACGCGGCATGAGCTACCTCGCGGACTTGTGTGGCACAGGTCGAGAATACTGATGAGAATAGTCGATACGCCCGGCGCCGCGCCAGCCTGCAATGACCCGGCGCGTCAAACGTGGTTCCGCAACGCCAGTTCGGCCGGCGCCGGATACCGGTAATCCCGGTCCACGACCTCCTCCACGCCGTGGATCTCAAGCTGGTGGTTCACCAACGTCAGCGGCACGATGAGCGGGACCAACCCGGCGCCGTAGCGATCGACGGCCGCCGCCAGAGAGTCCCGCGCGGTGTCGTCCAGGCGTCCCCTCAGGCGAGTCATCAGGCGCTGCAGGACCCTGACGTTCTTGCGGGTGGTGGATCGCACCCGAAGCGCGTCCATGGACCCGGCGATGTAGGAATCGCGGAACGCGGCCGGCGAGAGGTCCTTCGCCTCGGCAACGAGCCGGTCCAGCTTCGCGAGATGTCGGGGACTGTGGGCCAGCAGGAGGGCTCGCTGGCGCGTGTGGGCGGCGACCACCGCGCCGCGCGAGGCACGCCCGGAGCAGAGCTGCCGCAGACGGTGGTAGGCGAACACGCGCACGATGAAGTTCTCGCGCAGGGCGGGGTCGTCCAGCCGCCCCTCCTCCTCCACCGGCAGCAGCGGCATGCAACGCATCAACGCGGCGGCGAAGAGTCCGCTGCCGGCCTGCCGGGACCGGCCGCCGCCATCGCGCTCGACCGGCACGCGCGCCATGCCGCAACTCGGCGATCGCCGTTTGAGCACGTAGCCGGCGAGGCCCAGCGCCGCCGGTGGCGCCTTCAATCACGTGGATGTAGGCCAGGCCCAGCGGCGCCAGTTCCCGGAGCTTGCGACGGCTCCAGCGCGTCATGCGGTCGGTCCAGTCGGTCCTGCTCGTGTTGCCGAGCAGACGCGGGTGCGCCACGTCGCCCTCGAGGTGGATGGGTTCGCGCGGGATGCCCATGCCGAGTTCGGACTCCGGGCAGACCGGAACGAGCTCGACGTGGCGACCGAGGATGTCGGTCATGTAGGGAGCGCGCCTCTGTCCGCCGTCCCAGCGGACCGCTTCACCGAGCAGGCAGGTGCTGACACCCACCAGGATCTTCTCGCCCATGCCGTCTCCTCGTTGCACGACTGTTCGCGGCCCGGCGCCAAGAGTAAGGCGCCGACAGCGGTGCGTCGACCGGCATCTGCCGGGCAGCGGTCGATCCGGGGATCAGGCGCTGACGGCTTCGGGCGTCTCCAGGTACTTGTTCAACAAGGTGACCAGTTCCTTCTGGTCGATCGGCTTGGCCAGATAATCGTCCATGCCCGCATCAATGCAGCGCTGGCGGTCACCCTTCATCGCATGGGCGGTCAGCGCGACGATGGGCACGTTCGGTTCGAGCACCCCGTCCTCGCCCAGGCGGATGCGCCGGACAGCCTCGTAGCCGTCCATCACCGGCATCTGCACGTCCATGAACACCAGGGAGAAACGCCGCTTCGCGAGCGCCACGAGCGCTTCGGCCCCGTTGTCGACGACCTCGACCTCGAACCCCCGCTTCCGCAGCAGGATGCTGGCGACCTTCTGGTTGACCGGATTGTCCTCGGCCAGCAGCAACGGCAGCGTCGAATCCCCGACCAGCGGGCGGAGTTCGTGGACCTCTTCCCGGGGCGTCGGCGTCCCGTCGACCAGGGCCACGAGCGATTCGCGCAGCTTGCGACTGCGGATCGGCCGCGTCACCCAACCGGCGAAACCAGCGTCGCGAAGCTCCTGACCGTCGATCGCCTCACCGATGTGGAACATCGACAGGCACGGCGGGGCCGACGCACCGAGCGCCGCCTGGAGCTTGCGCGGCACCTGCCGCGTTTCTGGATCCTGGCTCCACTGGCCGGTCAGGACCGCGCGGCAATCGGGTAGGTCGGCCAGGGTATGGAGCGCGACCTGCTCGGGGGAATCACCGGGGTCGGGCGCGATCGGCTCGCAGCCGAGGAAACGCAGGGACTCGACCGCGGCCTGCCGGGCATTCGGATCCGGGATGATCACCACGACCTGCCCGGTCAGCGGCTCCTGCACCGGCGCCGGCACGGTGCGCGCAAAGGCGACCGTGAACCAGAACGTCGTCCCGACGCCCAGTTCGCTCGTGAGATTGATCTCGCCCTCCATGAGGTCGACGAGTTGCTTGCAGATCGCCAGGCCGAGCCCGGTGCCGCCGTAACGACGCGTCGTGGAGGTGTCCACCTGGGAGAAGCTCTCGAACAGGCAATCCATACGATCGGTCGGGATCCCGACACCCGTGTCCTCGATCTCGAACCGGAGCCCGACGCGGTCGGCGGACGGACCGTCCAGCGTCACCCGCAGCTCGACCCGGCCCGTCTCGGTGAACTTGACCGCGTTGTTGATCAGGTTGACCATGATCTGGCGCACCCGCGCCGGATCGCCGCGCAGATCGGACGGCACGTCGTGATTGACCCGCAGGACGAAGTCCAGCCCCGAGGCGCGTGCCCGGGGAGCCAGCATCTCGCCCACTTCCTCGATCACCGCCCGCAGGTCGAAGTCGATCTCCTCCAGTTCGAGCTTGCCGGCCTCGATCTTGGAGAAGTCGAGAATGTCGTTGATCACTCCCAGCAAGGTCTTCGCGCTGCCGTAGACCACTTCCAGGTGTTCGCGGTGTTCGGGGCTCAGATCGCCCTCGAGCAGCACCGACGTCATGCCCAGAACGCCGTTCATGGGCGTGCGGATCTCGTGGCTCATGTTGGCCAGGAACTCGCTCTTGGCCTGCGTCGCCTCCTCCGCCTCCTCCTTGGCCACCAGCAACGCCTCCTCCACGCGGCGGCGTTCGGTGATCTCCTGCTGGAGGAAGTGGTTGGCGCGGGTCAGGTCGGCTGTGCGCCGATCCACGCGCTTTTCCAGATCCTGCGTGCGGACCTTCATCAGCCGCGTCCGGTAGCGGATCACGCCGTTGATGGCGCCCAGGAACACCAGCACGGACAGCGTGATGAACCACGGCGTCTGCCAGAACGGCGGCGCGACCGTGACCTTCAGGGCGGCGCCTCGCTCGTTCCAGACACCGTCGCTGTTGGACCCCCGCACCCGGAACGTGTACTTGCCGGGCGGCAGGTTGGTGTAGGTGGCGTGGTTCCGGTTGCCGACCTGGGTCCAGTCGCTGTCGAATCCCTCGAGCATGTAGGCGTAGCGGTTCTTCTCCGGCGCGGCGTAGTGCAGCGCCGTGAAGGCGAACGAGATGACGTGGTCCTTGTAGTCGAGGTCGAGCGCGCCGGTCTGGAAGATGGGACGCGTCAGCAATTCCCGGCCGCGGTTCAACTCGCCGACCTCGACACTGTGGTTGTTGATCTGGAAATCGGTCAGCACCACGGGCGGGATGTAGTCGTTGGCCCGGATCTGGTCCGGGGAGAAGACGTTGAAGCCGTTGATCCCGCCGAAGTACATCCGACCGGAAGAGCCGACGAACGCCGAGCCCATGTTGAACTCGTTGCTCTGGCATCCATCCTTGGCCCGATAGTGGTCGAACTCCATGGTCTCCGGATCGAGGCACACCAGTCCGAAGTTGCTGCTGGCCCAGATCCGGCCGTCGCCGTCCTCGGCCAGCGCGTAGATGGTGTTGTTGGGCAGGCCGTCCTTCTCGGTCAGCCTCCGACACAGCCCCGTTGCGGGGTCGAGCCGGTTGAGGCCGGAGCCGGTGCCGGCCCAGATGCGGCCGCTGGAGTCCAGGATCACGGACATGACCGCGTCGCTGGAAAGCGTCTGCGGGTCGGTCGCATCGTGGTGATAGACCTGTCGCTGCCCCGCGGCCGGGTCGATGCGCATCAGACCGACACCCCAGGTACCGACCCACAACGCGCCGTCCGGATCGATATCCATCGACTTGCACGCGTTTCCACCCATGTCGTAGATGGATCCTGATTCCAGGAAATTGGCGTGGAAACGTCCGGTCCGCGGATCCCAGCTCTGCAGTCCATGGAAGGTGGCGAACCAGATCGTGCCGTCGGGAGCCTCCTCGATGTCGTAGATACGCAGGCTGGGCGCGCCGGCGACACCGGTGGAATCCTGGACGAAACGTTCGAAGCGGCCGGTGTGCGGATCGAAGCGGTTCAGGGCACCCAGGGGGTTTCCCAGCCACAACTTGCCGTGACTGTCTGTGCGGATGACCGTCATTCGGGCGCTGCTGGGGCGGTAGGGATTGTCGGGGTCGGCATACAGGCGGCGGAAGTTCCCGGTGGCGGGGTCGAAGCGGTTGAGGCCGTCCTCGCTGGTCAACCAGACGAAACCGTCGGGATCCTCGGTGATGGACCAGATGGTGCTGTTGCTGAGGGAGTTGGGATCGCCCACGCGGTGGTTGTAATGGAAGAACTGCTTGGCGTGGGTATCGAGCAGGCTGGCGCCGAGTTCATGGCCGACCCAGACGACACCGGACGCGTCCACCATCAACGCCTGGGCCTTGTTCGACTGCATGCTCTCCGGCGTGGACAGGTCGCGCGGAAAACCGATCCAGGCGCCCGTGTCGGGGTCGTAGCGGAACAGTCCCTCGGACTCGCTGCCGAGCCACACGTTCCCGTCGGCGTCCAGAGCGAGACTCGCGACACCGGCAATGCCCAGGTCGCAGTCGACGGCGCGCCGCTCGATCGAACCGCGCTGAGGCGAGTAGAGCCAGAGCCCCTCGCTCGTGCCGACCCACAGGTCGCCGGCGCCGTTGCCCTTGATCGCCTGGATCCGGCCGGACATTCCGGCGCACGGCTCCGGTACGTCGATCACGCCGGAAACCGGGTCGAGCCTGGCGAGCCCCGCCTCCGTGCCGACCCACAGGCGTCCGTCGCCGTCGAAGTACAGCGCGTCGACATCGTCGCTCGGCAGGGCGCTCGTCGCCTGTCGCCAGGTCTCGAGCTCGCCGTTGCTCGGGTCGTGACGGAGCAGACCCGCGGCCCGCGTCGCCACCCAGACGCCGCCCGACGGCCCGATGACCAGGGCCTGGACGTCGTAGTTCGTGCCGCTCTCGCCGGCGGCGCGCTCGGGCCCCGCACAGACGAAGTCGATGCACCAGTTCACGCGATCGAAGGCCGCGAAACCGGACGATTCCGAACCGAGCCAGATCGTCCCGGACGCGTCCTCGGCGAGGCAGGTGATATAGGCATCGGCGAGGGTCACCGCGGCGTCGGCGTCGGTCTTGCAGACCTTGAATTCGTGGCCGTCAAAGCGGTTCAGCCCGTCCTGCGTACCCATCCAGACGAATCCGTACTGGTCCTGCAGGATGCAGTTGACCGCGCTCTGCGACAGGCCGTCCTCGATAGTGAGGTGCCGGAACGTGTGCCGGAGTTTCAGGGCATCCACGTTGTCCTGGGTCGCCTGCGCCACGGCGGCGCTCATCAGTACGACCAATCCGAGCATCCAGGTGGGGAATCTCTTCATCCTCGCCTCTCGTGAGCGTTGCAGACCAAAGCGGGCGCCGACCACGGGCAGGGTCCGTGGAACCACAGGCTTCAGAATGAACATCGGCAACGTTTCGCGAGGCTTTCGGAAAATCCTTTCTCAGTTTCAGAGCGTCCAGACCGATCCGGCCACACCGTCCTTGACGCCGACACCCATGGCTGTCAGTTCGTCGCGCAAACGGTCGGCCTCGGCCCAGTCCTTGGCCGCGCGCGCGGCCTCCCGTGCAACCAGCGACGCCTCCACCCGTGCGACATCCAGACCGATCCGCGCGGCCTTCAGGTCGCGGCGCGCCAGCAGGTACGCGGTGGGATCCTGGCCGAAGCAACCGAGCACCCCGGAGACCGTCTCCATGTCGGAAACGAACCGCGCGAGGGTCCGCCGGCGGACGTCCTTGGCGACACCCTTGCCGGACGCCAGCAGCGCGTTGACCTCGTTGAGCGGCTTGCTCAGGGCGCCCAGCGCCGCGGGCGTGTTGAAGTCGTTGCGCATGGCGGCGGTGAACGCTTCGAGCATGCCGCCGACCGCGTCGGTGACCTCGCCCTCGGCCGCGATATCCTTACCGGCTGCCAACACAGCCCGCGCGCCTTCCAGGGTCGCGTAGACGTAGGCTACGCGCTCGTCGGCCTCCTCCAGACCCGGGAACCGCGCGCTGTCGCCGTCGGTCTCCACCTCGAAGTTCAGCCCGTGCCGGTAATGCACCGTCATCAGGAAGTACCGCAGGACCTCCGGCGTGTGCAGCTTGAGGATCTCGCGGATCGTCCAGAAGTTCCCCAGGCTCTTCGACATCTTCTCGCCGGCGAAGTTGATGAAGCCGTTGTGGACCCAGTATCGCGCGAACGACCCCTCGCCGTGCGCACCCTGGCTCTGGGCGATCTCGTTCTCGTGGTGGGGAAAGATGAGGTCGCGACCGCCGCTGTGGATATCGAAGCTGTCGCCCAGGTGCGCCGAGCTCATGGCCGAGCACTCGATGTGCCAGCCCGGGCGCCCCGGTCCCCACGGACTGTCCCAGAACGGCTCGCCCGGTTTGACCGCTTTCCACAGCGCGAAGTCGAGCGGACTCTCCTTGCGCTCGTCCACCTCGATGCGGCTGCCGGCGCCCTCGAGCATCTCTTCGAGGTTGCGGCCGCTGAGATGGCCGTAGGGCCCGAACGCCGCGACGCGGTAGTAGACGTCGCCGCCGGCTTCGTACGCCACACCCTTGTCCACCAGGGTGGCGACAAGTTCGATGATCTCGCGAATGTGCTCGCTGACCCGCGGCTCCACGTCCGGCGAGACCATGCCCAGGGCATCGAGGTCCTTGTGGTATTCCGCGGCGAAGTGCGCGGCGATCTCCGTCGCCGGCACGCCCTTCTCCTGCGCGCGCGCAATGATCTTGTCGTCGATGTCCGTGATGTTGCGGACGTATTTGACGCCATACCCCTGCTGGCGCAGGAAGCGCACGATCACGTCGGGGGCGAGCGCGGCCCGGGCGTGGCCGATGTGGCTCATGTCGTAGACCGTCGGACCGCAGCAGTAGATCCCGACCTGTCCCGGGGTCTGGGTTTCCAGCAGCACCTTCTTGCCGCTGAGGGTGTCGGTCAGATGGATCTCCGGCAGTGCCATGACAATCATCCTTGGTTCGATGACGCGAGGGGACGCGGATTCTCAAACTTAGGCGAGATCCAAGCCGGGAACAAGCGGCGTCGCGCCACTAAAGATTCTCGTTACGCTAACCGATAATGATCCCAGTATTATCCCGAACGCATCCGGAAGGCCAAATTGTGCGTCGACACTCGCTGCTGTTCCTGTTGATCGGACTCACATCCGTCGGGCTTGCAATCGACGAACCGCCCGGTCTGTCGCACGCGGGGATCCCGCTTCTCGAGGATTTCACGCCGACCGATGTTGCCGGGGTCTCGCAGAGCTGGTCCGTCGCCCAGGACAGCGACGGTCTGATCTACGTGGCCAACATGGTGGGAATCCTCCAGTTCGACGGCGTCCGGTGGCGCAAGATCTCGCTTCCCGGCGACTCGGCCTTCGCCGTCGCGGCCGACGCGACGGGCCGGATCTACGCGGGTGGCGAAGGAACATTCGGATATCTCGAACCGGACTCCGTCGGCTGCCTCGCCTATACACCGCTGGAGACGGTCTTGCCGGACTCGCTGCGGAAATTCGGCAGCGTTACCCGCATCTTCCCACGTCGCGACGAGTTGCTGGTCCTGTCCGACCGCGCGCTCTATCGCCTTCGGAACGACACCTTCGAGTCGTACGTCCCCGCCGCACACGTGCAACAGTTCGCATTCGACGTCCGGGACAGCATCTACGTCTGGGACTTCGAGGTCGGGCTGAGGGTTCTGGATCGGGAAAACGGCCTGTCGCCCCTGCCCGGTCTCGCCGACACCGATGAGGACCCGCAAACGATATGGCTGCCTCTTCCGGACGGACGATTCCTGGCCAGTCATTTTGATTCGGGCCGGCTGCAGGCATGGGACGGCGAGCAGCTCGAAGACTTTCCCAATGAGGCCGCCGACTACCTGGCCGAGCATTCCATCTACTGCGGCGTCACACTTCCCGACGACCGGTTGGCGCTCGGAACGCTCTCGGGCGGTCTCGTCGTGCTGGAACCGGACGGCCGACTCGCCATGACGCTCACCAAACGCGAAGGGTTGCCCGACGAACGCATCCTCGGCATGACCGTCGACCGCGAGGGCGGACTCTGGCTGGCCATGTCGCAGGGAATCGCGCGCGTCGAGGTGTCCGGCGAACTGACCGTCTTCGACGAGCGGCGAGGCATCAGCGGCGGCCTCGACCAGATCCTGCGCCACGACGGTCGTCTCTACGTCGCCACGAACTTCGGAGTCTACCGTCTCGAGGATACGGCCGGCCCCCCGGCCGTCATGGCGCCGGTCCAGGGATTGCCGCCCCAGATCTTCTCGCTCTGCTCGACCGGCGACCAACTCCTTTGCGGAACGGTCGAGGGCGTGTCCCTGATCGACGGGCTGAAAAGCCGCGCGCTGATCGAGTACGACGCCGGCTACAGTCTCCTGCTGCATCCCGACGAGGACAACCTGGTGATCGTCGGCCTCAGCGCCGGCCTGTTGCGGTTGCAGAAAATCGACAACAAATGGCGAACACTGGGGCTCGTACCGGATTTCGACGGCGACGTCCGCGAACTCGCGATCGATACCGACGGCAGCCTGTGGGTCGGCACGGGATTCGCCGGCGTCCACCGTTTCCAGTTCGCCGACGGTTGGGCCGCCGATCCGACCCTGCACGAATCCTTCGGTCCCGAAGACGGTCTCGGCGACGGTGAATGCGAGGTCTTCTCTCTGGGTGACCACGTCGTCCTGTTGACCGACGACAACCGCATGCTGCAACCGCAACCCGCCGATCAGGTGCCCCGTTTCACGCTTGATCCCACTCTCGGCCTCGATCTGGACGGATTCGATTCCGATCGCTACGGCGTGAGATGCAGCATCGACGGCGATACCTGGATCTGCGGCGGCGAGACCCCACGGATCGGCCTTCGCGAGGCGTCCGGCGATTACACATGGAAGCCGGTTCACCTCGACCGCGCCCGCCCTCTGCGCACTCCGGCCATCCACCGCGATCCGGACGGCGTGATCTGGACCGGCGAGGTCCACGGTCTCATCCGTTGGAACCCGCATGTGGAAGCTCCGCGCGCCTCGTCATTCCCCTGCGTGGTCCGCGCCGTGCGCACCGTCGGCACCGACTCGCTGCTCTACGGCGGCCTCATCGACGCGCCTCGTCTCACCGAACACATCACCGCCGTTCGTTTCGAGTTCGCGTCCCCACGCTTCGACTCGCCTGCCCACCAGCGTTACCGGACCCGGCTGAACGGTCTCGGCAACGAATGGTCGAGTTGGTCCGACGAAACCCACCGGGACTTCACCAACCTCGACGGCGGCGACTACTGTTTCGAGGTCCAGTCCCGGGACGCCCACGGCCAGCTGAGCCGTGTCGGCACGTTCGCCTTCAGCGTGCCGACTCCCTGGCACCAGACCGTCGCGGCCCGCGTGATCGCCGTGAGCATCATCCTGGCACTGGTCTTCTGGCTCGCGTCCCTGCTGAACCGCATCCGCATGCATCAACTTGAGGAGGTCGTCAGGAAACGCACCGCGGAACTCGAGGTCGCCCGCGACGAAGCCGAGCGGGCCAACCTAGCCAAGAGCGATTTCCTGGCCAACGTCAGCCACGAGATCCGCACCCCGATGAACGGGGTTCTCGGCATGGCCACCCTCCTGCTGGACACCGATCTCGAGACCGAGCAGCGGCAGCACGCCGAGACGATCTTCAGCTGTGGCAACAATCTCCTGTCGCTGATCAACGACATCCTGGACCTCTCCAAGATCGAAGCGGGCCAGCTCGAGGTCATCCGCGAGAGCTTCGACCTCTACGCCTGCCTCCGCGCGACCGTC
>CAZJMO010000101.1:0-468 GCA_964547085.1 uncultured Fibrobacteraceae bacterium
AGGAGAACCTGGCGTACGGCACGTCCAGCGTGACGCTCAGTTCATCGTCCTCGTACTCGACCATCTCCAGGACGGCCGACAGACGCACGCCCTTCTGCTCGACGTAGTACTCGACCCAGAAGTTGTCGATCTCGCCGTCGTCGTAATGCGTGACGCCGACCGTGCCGTTGAGCCACCAGGCTTCCGACCGCGACAGCGCACAGCCCACCGACAGGTCCTCCACGAAGTAGACCTGCACGCCCTGCCAGTTCGCGTAGCCGGTGAACACGGTATCGTCGCTTCCGGCGGCGTTCACGTTCGCGATGCGCACGTCCACGGGACCCTTCCAGCGCAGCTGCGCGCCGGTGGTGTAGAGATAGGGCGCCATCTTGGACTGCGACTCAGTCATGCGCAGGGTGCGGGTCTGCTGCGGACCGGGCCACACGTAATGCACCGGGCCGAGGAACTTGCCGGCGATCACCGAGATGT
>CAZJMO010000101.1:478-3908 GCA_964547085.1 uncultured Fibrobacteraceae bacterium
CGGCGTAGCCGTACTTGAAGGCGCCGTCGAACGAGTCGCGGGAGATGTCGAATTCGGTGCGGACCATCAGCTTGCCGGGCAGGTCGGTCGTCGGGTAGGCCCGGGCGCCGACGCGCAGCCAGTTGAAGTTGTAGGCGTCGTTGACGCCGTCCGGGGTCGCGAGGTAACCGAAGGTGTAGGGGGTGACATCCTGGGCGACGGCGCCGACGGCCGTGAGCAGGACGGCGAACAGCAGAACAGTCTTCAGCATGCGAGACATGTCGATGTCCTTGGCAGAGGTGGGAGAGATCGGGAGCGCCCGGAAGACCGGGCGCTCCACGTTCGCGGAAGACCCTACTTCTCCAGCGGCGGAACCGGGCAAGGGTTCAGCAGCGTCGTCACATCGACGCCCACCATCTGGAAGCGGGGATCACGCTTCTCGACCACCGTCACGGTCTCGGGCTCGGTCGAGCGCCAGCCGTAGTTGCAGTGATCACACTTGTAGATTTCCCAGGCTCCGCTTCCGTCGGGAGCCTTGGCAACGACCTTGACGCTATCCTCGAGGCAGCGCACACACTTCATGATTCCATCTCCTTGGCTATGGACCTTGTCTCCGAACAGGGATGCTCTAGAGCGCAGCCTGCAGCTCGGCGATCAGTTTCTGGTAGTGCTCGGCACAATCGATCTTCTCGATCAGCATCGTGTCGCGGAGCTTGACCTCGGGAGCCACCGGCGTGGTGGCGTCGATGATGATCTTGACGCCCATGCCCGCGGGCTCCGAACCCGGATCCAGCGGCATGCCCGGCGTGGACGGGATGACGATGATGTCCTGGGCGCCGCGCAGACGCGTGGACATGGCCCACATCACCTGGTTCAGATCGAAGGGATCCACGTCGCCGTCGACCACGATGATGTTCTTGCAGTAGGAGATGCCGTGCGGCGTCGACGCGCAGCGCATCGCCACCGACTTGGCATATCCGCCGAAGCGCGGGTTCACGGCGATGATCACCGTCAGGCCGTGCTGGTACAGCGCGTTGACCGCGGTGACCTCGGGCATCGACTCGCGGATCTGCTTGTACAGCGGCACGCAGGTGTTCAGGCCGAGCAGCGTGTCGATCTCGGTCCAGGGGCGGCCCAGATACAGGTTCTCGAAGATCGGGTCCTTGCGGTGCGTGACCTTCTTGATCTTGATCACGACCTGCTGGCGGGTACCGGAGTAGCTGCCGGGGAATTCGCCGAACGGGCCTTCGGGCACGCGCAGACGCGGAATGATCTCACCCTCGAGCACGTACTCGGCGCCGGCGGGGATATCCAGGTAGCCGTCGGTGGTCTTGGTCAGCTCGTAAGGCGAGTCGTTGATCGCGGAGACCATCTTGTACTCGGACTGGTCGTAGGCCAGCGGGGTGCTCGCCATGAAGCTGAGCATCGGGTCGACGCCCAGGCAGATCGCCACGGGCAGCGGCTGGTTCTTGGCCTCGGCCTTGCGCAGATGGACCGCGATGTCGTGGAAGGGCAGGCCCTGCATGGCCAGGGTGTTGCCGTCCTGGACCTGCATGCGGTAGATGCCCACGTTTTCCTTGTCGATGTCGTCGGGGAACTCAGGATCCTTGGAGACGACCGACGCCTTCGACAGGTAGAAGCCGGCGTCGTTCTCGTTGACCTTGTACAGGGGCAGCAGCTCGAGCAGGTTGAGGTCGTCGCCCTCGACCGTGCACTCCTGGCACGGCGCGTTCTTGACCCATTTGAGCTCGCCGGGATACGAATCCCAACGGTTGCACAGCTCGTGGAACTGGTCCTTGAGGCTGGTCGCCTTGGGCATGCCCATCATCACGGCGTGGTTGGCCCAGGAGCCGTGCACGTTGACCGCGATCTTCTTGCCCTTGTGGCCGATCACGTTGTCGATGATGACGGCGGGGGCGGTGGGGCCGATGTCGCCCGAACCGCGCGCGACGCCGCGAATGCCAGGCTCAGGCAGGATCTCCTCGGAGAAGGTGACCAGCTGGCCCTCTTTCTCCAACTGAGCGAGGAACGATCGCAAATCATTGAAACCCATGTTGAGTCTCCTTTGCACATTGACGGTGATGACACACAGCCTCGTGGGCCGTGTGAGTGGACACAATTGTCAGACGCTCCCAAACACGCGTTGTGGGTCCGCCTCCATGCCCTGCCACCGGCGGAATCGCCGATGCTCCACGCCGAACTCGTTGAGGACCTTCCCGACGATGTGGTCGTTCATGTCCTTGAGCGTTTCGGGGTGGTTGTAGTAGGTGAGCATGGGAGGTAGGACGACCGCGCCGAAGGACGCCATGGTGGTCATGTTCTGGAGATGGATCAGGCTGAGCGGGGTCTCGCGGGTCACCAGAACGAGGGTTCGTCGCTCCTTCATGGTGACGTCCGCAGCCCGCAGCAACAGGTTGTCGGAGTAGCCGTGGGCGACCCCGGCCAGTGTTTTCATGGCGCAGGGGATGACGACCATCCCCTGCGTCTTGTAGGTGCCGCTGGCGATACTGGCGCCGATGTCGTCGATCGGATGCACGTGGTCAGCGAAACTGTCGAGATCGGCCAGCCCCAGGCCGAGCTCGTGTTCGAGGGTCCGCTCGGCACCGCCGCTGACCACCAGGTCGACCTCCCAGTCGGGGATCGTCTGCATGGTTTGCAGCAGGTTCAGCGCCAGGCTCGCCCCGCTCGCTCCGCTGATTCCAACGACCAGTCTCTTTTTCTCGCCCATGAGCACCCTCCTCGACTGAGGCCTAGAGCAGCCCCGTGATCTGCCACCAGATAACCTCGACACCGATGGTCACGACGAAGACCACGAACGTCAGCGGCACACCGAGGCGCATGACTTCCTTGTCGTTGTAGAGACCCTGGTCGTCGCCGAGGCCGACCAGCAGGTTCATGTGGTGGAAGGGCAGGATGTAGTGCATCGCCAGCGTGGTGTAGACCAGCAGCGACGGAACCAGCGGATCCATGCCCGAGCTCCCCGTGAAGATGATGATGGTCGGGATGACGATCCCCATGACCGCCAGCACGCTGCCCAGCACCATGTGGATCGCGACGCCGACCAGCGTCACCATGGCGGCGAAGAGGAAGGGGTTGGACGGCACCGTCGACGGCAACAGCGCGTCGGCCAGCCACGAGTTCATGCCGGTATACCCGCCGACCTTGCCGATCGCGAGGGCCGCGGTCAGGAAGAGCAGCGTGGCGAAAGGAACGTCGCCCCAGGACGAGGGCTTCAGCACGCCGCCGATCAGCGGCATGGCCATGCCGGTCACCGCGATCATCGCGACCCAGGCCGTGTTGATGCCGTGGATGCTGTCGGTGGACCACATGATGATCGCGAAGGACGGGCAGCAGCTGGGCGAGTTCCTGGGCGCGACGGCTTCCGTCACCCGGTACTTCGCCTCGATCAATACCCAGTACAACCCGATCTTCGGCGTGGTGAACCTGATCC
>CAZJMO010000101.1:3918-10019 GCA_964547085.1 uncultured Fibrobacteraceae bacterium
GAAGGCGACCCAGAAGATGCAGCGCTTCTCGATCCCGGTGAGTGCACCCATCTTCTTCAGGTCCTCCCGCACGGACTCCTTGTCCAGCTGGAACGAACCCTCGGGCTTGTACAGCTTCAACTGCAGCAACAGCGTCGCCACCGAGGCGAACACGCCCGGAACGCCCATCTGCCACAACCAATCCAACCACGACACCTCGTGGCCCGAGAACCCGCAGGCGATGGTGTTGATGACGCTGTCACCGGTGAGCAGGATCATCGACGTCGGCGCCGAACCGGCGAAGACCGCCAGGCCGATGTTGGCCCCGTCCTTGGCCGACATGTTCGAGCTCTTGATGATCCCGATCATCACCGACATGATGAGGAAGCTACGCGGCCACGGATGCGGAATCAGGAAGCTGAGCAGGAACCCCAGCGCGTAGGCACCGACCACGATGCTGCGATAGCCGCTGACGAACTTCAGGATGTACCCGAAGGCGATCCGCTGGCCCAGCCCCGAGTCCTTCACCGCCGCGGCGATGAGGTAACCGCCGACCACGAGGTAGACGACGGGCGTGCTCCAGAGACCGAACGTGACCCCGACCGGCGCCACGTCCATGACGATATACGCGGTCAGGAGAAGAACCGACACATAGCCGGGGTGCGCCACCTTGGTGGCCCAGAAGATCACGGCCAGCAGGCTCAGGCCCAGGCACCGTTTGCCCTCGACGCTCAATCCTTCCAGTGGGAGAACCATGACAACGGCCGCGATCAGGAGCCCGGCAAAAAACCCGATGTATCTCAGGTTCCGGGCGACGAACGACGGTTGGGCGCGTTGCCCCACGATCTTGGTTGCGACTTCAGCCACGGCATGGCCTCCTGGAGGTGGGTGGAATTGCGTCATCGCGGACATGCGGCGATGAGACAGCCGGACACCGTCGCAACCTAACGAGGGCCGCAACCACCAACAAAACCATTAACCGGGCATCAGCCATGGCCTAAATACATATTTAACAAGAGTTTAGCGCGCGGCGTGCATGGCTTGCATGGGCCGCGCGCATGGCGACGGGTCAGTCGCGGTAGGAAAGACCGAGCTGATTCGGGCAGGCCAGGATACGCGGGAACAACTGCTTGCGCAGCCAGCAGTGCGCAGAATCCTTATTGTACCGTTCATGCCACCACAGGGAGTAGCGGAGCAGCGGGACGTCCGTCGGGACGGGCAAGACCTTGAGGCCGCAGGCGGCCACGGAGCCGCGGGTCACGTGTTGCGGGACGATGGCCACGAGGTCGGACTTGGCGATGGCGAAGAAGGCCGTATCGTATCCCGGCACGGTCATCTTGATCCGGCGGCTCGTTCCATGGTCCGCGAGCCACGTGTCGATGGGCTTGCAGCGGCCGCCCCCGGTGCTGACGATCACGAAATCGAGTTCATCGAGGTGCTCGAGTTCGAGCGAATCACCGGTCAGGACCGGGTGGTCCGGACGCGCGACGCACACCATCCGATCCTCGTCGATGATGCGGCGGTAGATATTCTGCGGGAAAGCATCGTCCAGACTGATCGCCAGGTGCAAATCACCATTCAACAGCATGTCGCGGGCCGTGTTGTCCCAGTTGTGCAGATGGATGGTCAGCAGGTTCTCGCGCGTGGTGAACGGCGCAAGGACCTCGCTCATGACATAGTTGCCGACATAGTCCGGCGCCGAGAAATGGAAATCCAACCGGCACGTGGAGGGGTTGAATTCGTTGGAGAGCAGGTTCGCGAGGTCCGCGACGAGCACATCGATGGTCTTGTGGATCTCCGTTCCCCGCGGCGTCAGCACGTACTTCACGCCGATGCGGACAAGCAACGGGTCATCGAAGAATTCGCGCAGATTCGCCAGATGTCGACTCATGGTCGACTGGGTCAGGTTCAGGGCCTCGGCGGCGTGGCTGACGTTGCGATGGTCCAGGAGTGCTTTCAGAGGCAGAATCAGGTTGAAATTGAACTGCTGGAGTTCGTGAAGGTTGTTCATCAGCCACTCCCGGAAAACGAAGTATAGAGAGGGCACGGCAGCCGGGCGGGACAGTCCGGTTTACTCATAGTTACAATTCGCGACAACGGAGTCAAACGCAACGTATCGATGGGACGTATGGTTCAGGCGGGCGGAAAATAAGAGCCTTGCGGGCGCCGAGCATCCGGATTTTGGTAAAGAAATCGCTCCCCGGAGAGTCCGGGCCGCCCTGCAGGAGGCTGCGTGGCGCCGAGACAACCCGTCCAGTCGGGGTCGTTTCCGCGTCATCCGTCGTCGATCGACGCTAGCGCAGGCGCGCCGAGAGTTTCTCCAGCGCCGGTTCGCCCGGCGCCAGGGATTGCGCGCGGTCCAGCACCCGCCGCGCTGCGTCGTCGCGGCCGTGGTCCAGCAGGATGGTGGCGGCACGAACCATCACCGGCACGTCGAGGAATTCCGATGGCACCTGATCTGCCGCGACCGCAACCGCGCGCTCGACCTCGCCGACAGTCCGGTCCGCGTCCAGCAACAGGACCCGCTCCCGAGCCGAGAGTCGCGACGGCCAGTCCCGAGCGAGCAGATCGACGACACGGGACGGCTTGCCGGCACGAGCGCTGGCTTCGGCCAGCCGGCAGCGGTGGTCGGCCGTCGGCTCCTCCCGGTAGCGGCGTTCCAGCAGCTCCATCCACATGGCGCGTTCCTCGGCGGAACCGGCGAACGCCTCCGGCATCTGCGAGCCGATCGCATCGCCGACGAGCAGACGGTCGAGGTCCGCGGCCATGGCGCGCTCCGCATCCGATGCCACCAACTGCACGGGCTGCGGCTCCAGATCCACCGTGATCTGGCGACCGCCGGCCACGGCCTGGAGCAGTTCGATGGCGCGGCTGTTGTCCGGAAGGAAATTGACCGCGTTGAGGAGATCCGCCTCGGCCGCATCGGTCCGGCCCATTTGCAGGTTCAGCAGACCGCGGTTGAAGTAGTTCACCCCGTCGTGCGGCTGGATGCGCTGGACGCGGTCGTAGGCGTCGAGCGCCTCCTGGTTGTGACCGAGGTAGCAGAGCCCGACGGCCAGCGTCTGCCACCCACGGGCGTTGTTCGGATCCAGCGCCACGCACCGACGCAGTGGCTCCACGCTGGCCGCCGTGTCGCCCGTGTTCAGCGCCGCCACGCCGCGCAGAAACTCCAGTTCGGCTTCGGAGCGGGAACCCGTCAACTCGCCGATTGCGACCGCGCGCAGGTCGGCTTCCGCGGCCTTCCAATCGCCCTGTTGCAGATTGAGACGCGCACGCAGGAGGCGAGACTCCGGCTCGCGGATGTTGCGTCGCACACAGGCGTCGAGGCTCGCGAACGCCTGGCGCCAGAGGTCCGGATCCTCGTCCGGGTCGAGCACCTGGCACATCACGGCGCGACCCGCGGCGAAACCCCAGGAACTGCCCACGGTGAAGAACCGCCGGTAGGCGATGAAGAACGGTTCGTCGACCTCGGGATGCGCAATGCCGCCCGACCGGTAACGGAGTCCGACGTGCGGGAAGAACCCGACGTAGGGCCGGCTCTGGACCGCCACGTTCCAGAACTGCCGCGCCCTCGCACGATCGTCAAGCTCCTCGCAGATCAGTCCCATATCCTGCCAGTAGCGCCACGCCACGCCGGCGGGCAGACGCACCGCGCGACGGCGGCCGAGACGGTTCGTCGCGAGGTCGGGATAGCCCGAGCGGACATCGACCCAGACGTTCACCCAGGTGCGCAGGAACTCGCTCGTTCGCGACTCGAGGCCGTCCGGCACGACGACCAGCGGAAGGCGGGCGACCAGACCCCGGACCCGGAGGAGATCGCCCTGCTCGGCGGCGCAGAGCGCACGGATGAGATCGGCCTCGACGGACGGGCGCAGGGCGCGCGACGGTGTCGGGCTGCATCGCAACGCGGCGGCGTGGCCGTTGAGCCAGAGAACCACGGCCTCGTAACGACCGGCGTCGCGCAGATTCCATGCCTGGTCCAGCACGGCGCGAACGCAGCGGGGGTCGTCGGGTTCGGCGAGCGCCAGCAGATGGGCGCGGGCGACAGAGGCACGTTCGGTGTCGCCGACGACGTCGCTGAAGTAGGCCAGATTATGCCACGCCTCGACGGATGCGGGGTCGGTACCGACGGCGGTGTGCAGATGGCCGAGAACCCGAAGCATGACGCGGTCGAGCAGGTGGTAGCCGCTCCTGGTGTCGTGATGGAGCTTGGCGTCGTCGCGCAAACGATAGCCGCGGTTGATGATCGCCGTAAACGCCTGTTTCACCAGTGCGACGGCCTCCTGCCGGCGCCACTCCTGTTCAGACTCCGACGCGGCGGCGAAGGCGTCCGCGCCCAGGGAATCCCACGGCGCGTCGAAACGGGCCTGCTTGCGGTAGAGACCGGCGGGATCACGATCGAAGTCGCCGCACCAAGCCGCGTATGCAGCCATCGCGCGTTTCTGCAAGTGCCAGTCGAGGTCGTTCCAGTCGATGGTGTCGGAGAACTCCGCAGTGGCGGATTCGGCGGGCGGGCCCGAGCTGCAGGCCGACAGCAGGACCAGGATCGACAGTGCGATCCACACGAGGCGCTTCATGGTTCCCTCCCGTCGCTTCGACGATCCGTCGACGAAGCGACCCCCTCGCGCCGTTTCATCTCCTTCCGCGCCAGCTTCAGGTTCCGGCGCGCCGACGCGTCGTTCGGTTCGAGCCGCATGACGGTCGCGAAGCACTCGGCCGCCTCGCGTGCCCGCCCCTGGCTGCCGAACGCCGCGCCCAGCGCGTTCCAGGCCTGCGTATCCCGCGGTCGCAGGCGAACGACCGATTGCAGCAACCGTTCGGCCTCGTCGTGCTGCCCGAGGATCACGAGCGTGGCGCCCAGATTGCGCTGCACGATCGCGTCGTCCGGACGCAGCGCCAGCGCGTACCGCAGCCAGTGCGCCGCATCCTCGTTGCGACCCGCCTGCGCCATGATGTCGCCGAAGATACGAACCGCCTCGGCGCTCTCGGGATTGACGCGCAGGGCCGTGTCGATCTCCCGCGCCGCCGACCGCAGGTTGCGCGCGCGGATGAGATCGGACGCCGCGGCCACGTGGTCGGCGGCCGTCAGATCCGCCAGGTTGAGGCGCTGGACACGGTCGGCGATCGCGAGCATCTCGGAATCGACCGGCACCGCCAACATGCCCGACACCGGTTCGGCCAGCGCGGCGAGGATCGGCGCCAGCGACGACGCACGACGATCCTCCGCGGCCGCGTTGCGGGTGGCATAGGCCAGACGCGGACGGTTGTCGGTCAGCGGCTCGGCGCCCGCGGCGAGACGAGCCAGCGCGGTCGGACCGCACAGGAAGCCGCCGAGCAGATTGCCTGTGCGGTGCAGGTGGAATTCGACGCCGCCCCACTGGCTGTAGGCGAGGTCGGCCCGCAACTGCGGCCGCTCCTCGACGGTGGCCAGCCTCACGGGATCGATCGTCAACCTCTCGCCGCCGATCAGCAACAGCTCGGCCGTGTTGTACCACAGGACACTCGTGGGAAACTCCGCGACGAACGTGGCCACGATCGACCGCAGCGACACCTCATCCAGGAACGGCAACGGCACGAACTGCGCCACAAGCCCGCCGTCGGCCAGGCGCCCGTGGACCGCCCGATAGAACTCCCGCGTGTAGAACGCCGCCGCCCCGGGCCGGAACGTCTGCCCGACCTCGATCGACACCAGGTCGTAGAGTTCGCGGCCGTGGGCGACGAAGGTGCGACCGTCGTCGCCGATCACGCGCACGCGCGGGTCGTCCAGCCAGGCGGCGTCGAAATGCTCCCGCACGAAAGCGAACAACGCCGGCTCGATATCCACGCAATCCAGACGCTCGGCGCCGTGCATCAGGAAGCGACTCGCCGTCTGCCCCACGCCAAGACCGACCACGCACACGCGTCGCGGGTCGGGATGCAGCAGCGCGGGCACGTGCGCGGCCACGACCTGGTGATTCCGCGCATCCCGGCCCTGCCACAGCCGGTCGATCTGCAGCACCACGTCGTCGCCCTGGTTGACCGCCGCGAGCGTGGACGCGCGTCCCTCCGCCCAGGCGACCAGTTGCTCGGACGGGGCCAGATAGTCGGCCGGAAGCTGCACGCGGGAAACCAGCGGCACGGCC
>CAZJMO010000102.1:0-398 GCA_964547085.1 uncultured Fibrobacteraceae bacterium
CAGCGCATCGCCGACGCCGGCTGCGGCGTGGTCCACCCGCGGGCCGTCGAATACGCCTCACAACACGGCGTCGCCCTCTACGTGGGCTCGAGTTTCACCGACGGCCCCGGCACCGAGATCGGGCCGTCGGTGGCACCCACGCTGCCGCCGCCGACGGTCTTCCGGCCGCAGGTGATCACCGTTGCGGACCACCAGGCGCGTCTGGTCCTGCGCGCCCCGACCGCCGCGCCCCATGCCGACCTGCTCGACCTCGCGCGACGCGCGGCCGCCTCGGCGTCGCTGGTGGGCGAATGGCTGACCGTCGACGACAGCTGGTCCTGGGAGGGTTGGGGAACCGCCGCGGCCCTGGCGCCGGTATCGGCGGCAGCCGTCGCTCTGGCGGCGGCCGAACCGCAAGC
>CAZJMO010000102.1:408-6972 GCA_964547085.1 uncultured Fibrobacteraceae bacterium
GCCTTGATCAAGGATTGCGCCTCGGAGTTCTTGAAAAAGCTTTCGCTTCCAGATAATTCACCTCCACCGGCCAATTCCAGGGCATTGGAATTTCTTCGGCAACCAACCGCAAGCGGTATCCGTTTTCTGGGAGGAGGATCTGGCCGTCCTGACCCTCGCGGGTCGGCGTCCCGAAAGCTGGTGCGGCGCCCTGCAGGACGTCCGCGAAATCCTGGCCGTCCACGGCGGCGCAAGCAGCGCCCTGCGCACCGATGGCGAGGCCGTCAGACTCCTGGTGCCGGCGTCGGTCCTGCCGGCGCTGTCACGCGATCTTCACGACACCTTGATCGCGGGCTGAACTCCCGCTCGAGGTAGTCGCGCCACGCGCCGGGTGCGAGTTCCCGCCGCGCCCGCGCGAGCCACTCCGCCGCCTCGTCCCCCCGCTGCGGGTCCGCGTGCAGGAGCAGCACCAGGCGAACCCAGGCCCGATCGATCACCGGATCTCGACCGCCGCGCAGCACGAGGTCCATGTACGTCGCCGTCGCCAGATCCTGCTGCCCGACCTTCTCCGCCCGGTGCGCCGCGTCCGCCAGTTCCCCCGGCGTCAATCCCAACCCGGTCCGCCACGGTCGTCCCTCGGCAAGCGTGTCCAGGGCCCGGCCCCAATTTCCGGCAGCCACGCAATTCCGGAAATGGCGACGGTAGATGGGCACAGCCTGGTCGTCGGCGCCCGCGAGAACCAATGCCCGAGCCTGCTCCAGGTAAACCGGCAGGTCGTCCGGCACCTGCTCGAGATACTCGGTGTAGGCCCCGGCGGCGGCCCAGCCCTGCCCGCGTTCGACATAGCGTCGCGCACGCGCCAACCGCGATTCCGCACGCCCTTGCGACAGTCCACCCATGGCCAGCGCAAGAAGCACGCCCAGTCCGAACCCGCCCAGATGCGCCGGGTAGGAAACGAGGCTGCCGCTCTCCGGCGCCAGAGACGCGTTGACCACCTGCAGCAGCAGCCACAGGCCCACCGCTGCCGGCAGCGGCAGGTACGCCCGTCCGGCACGGTTCTGTCCGAGGAGCGGCGCGAAGATCCAGTACACCACGGCGATCCGCGCGTACGGCAACCGCACGAGCGCGAACCCGAGCAGCCCCGAAATCGCGCCCGACACGCCCAGAATCCCCAGTCCACCCTGCCCGAGCCAGTTCTGCCACGCGGCAATGCCGTGCGCAAGATTCCCGCCGACACCGGTCAGCAGGAAGACCAGCAACAGACCGGCGCGCCCCAGTCGATCCTCGAGCGACGGCAACAGCACCATCAGATAGACGAGATTACCGAACAGGTGCAACCAACCGGCGTGCAGGAACAGCGCCGTCACCGCGGTCCACGGTTTGGCGCTGCCGACGTAGAATACGAGATCCCAGGGGTGCAGGGAGAAACGGCCGGGGAACCAGCGCTGCCACACGAAGGCGCCCACGATGGACCCGATCAGCAGGATCGACAACCAGGGTTGACGCCGGCGCGGCAGATCCAGGCCGACAGGATAGAAGTAGCAGAAGTACATGCCGGCTCCGGGAGGCGGTGAACGTTCTCCCGAACATGATCGACCGCCGACCGCGCATGTTTAGCCCGACATGGGTTCCTCGCGCCGCAACCGGAAGTCTCCCATGCCGTGCGCGTCGTGGAAGAAGACCCGCCGTCCGCGTTCGGGATAGATCCAGACCTCCCAGACCGACCCCGGTGTGCGGCCGTCGGCGTAGGTCTCGATCCGCGCCGGCTCGCCCCAGCGGATGAACATGCGGCCTCGGTCGCTGAGGGCACCGCGGCCGAACCCGCCGAAGCGGTCGTCTGCATCGACGATGCGTCGCAGGTGGCGGTGTCGGGCAGCGTCCGGCGCCATGTCGTCCCGGCGGCCCACCCGTCGCCAGACGGCGCGCCACGCGTCGGGGCGTTGTCCCGCCGGCAAGGCGCGCAGCGTGTCCCGCGACGACGACGGCAGGGCACCGTCCAGCCAGACCACGTGCCGTCCCCATGCGTGATCGTCCGCGACCGGGACCCGCAGATTCACCAGGTCGATCGCCGGATCGCGCGGAAGTTTCACGACCTCGCCGTCTTCGCGGATCTCCAGCGAGACCTCCAGACGGCACCGGCCGAACGGCAAGCGATCCGCGGGCCACACCTGATCGACGAGCGTCGAATCACCGTCCATCGCCACAGTCGGGATCGCCGCCCGACGACGCCGCGTACGCTCGAGCGCCGAACCGGACAGCTCGGTCACCAGATCGACGCCCGACGACGGCCAGGCCGCGGCGCCCGCATGCCGCCTGAGCGTCGCCTGCAACCGGAGCGTGTCGGCGTCGGCGGGAAGTTCGAGATCGCCGTAAGGCCCCACCACGAGCCCTGTGCGAACCGCATCGATCCATACCGGCATGGCCGCCAGTGAACGGGGATCGAACGACAGCTGCCGCTCCCAGGCACGCCCAGTGCCGTCGACGCGGACGGTCACCTCCAACGAGACCGATCCCTGCCCGCGCAAGGTCACCGGTGCGCTCGCCTCCACGGTCGTGCCCGTGCGGGTCGCGGCGTATTCCTCCAGCCGCACCCTGACGCCGCCGACACCGCCGCCCGCCGGCGCGCCGTCCCTCAACGCCACGACATCCAGCTCGAGGCCGGCGATGTAGTGATCAGCCTCGCGCCGGAAGACCAGCGCGTGATGCGGCACGGCAACGCGGACGCAAGGTCGTACGGTTCCGGCCGAATCCTGCACGACCGCGACCCACATCTCGATCCAGCGCGCCGACCGACGCCCGTCCCGGTCGCCGGGATGCGGGCCCATGCAACCGCACGCCAAGCCCACGACCAGGAGCACCGACAGGAGCCCCAGGGCCGGCGACTTGCGCGCGCCGGGCGTGTCAGGCAACCGGTTCATGGCGTTGGTCCGAAGCCACCATTCCATCGTGCAGGCGGATGATCCGCCGGGTGTAGGCGGCGATATCCGGTTCGTGCGTCACCAGGATGAGCGTCCGTCCGCCGCGGTCGAGGTCGCCGAGGAGCGCCATGATCTCCTCGCTCGTCCGCGAGTCGAGGTTGCCCGTCGGTTCGTCCGCGAGGATCAGCGACGGCTCGGTCACCAGCGCGCGCGCAATCGCCACGCGCTGGCGTTGACCGCCGCTCAATTCGTTCGGCTTGTGGTGCATGCGGTCGTGCAGGCCGACCTGTTCCAGCGCGTGCGCGGCACGATCCCGGCGGTCGCCGGCGGACACGCCCGCGTAGACCAGCGGCAACTCCACGTTCTGCTGCGCGGTGCTTCGCGGCAACAGGTTGAAGGTCTGGAACACGAACCCGACCTGTCGGTTGCGCACCGCCGCGAGTTCATCCTCGCCCAGGCCGGAGACGTCGCGACCATCCAGTTCGTAAACGCCGCCCGTCGGCGTGTCGAGACAACCGAGGAGATTCATGAGCGTCGACTTGCCCGAGCCCGAGCTGCCCATGATCGCCATGTACTCGCCCCGCGCCACATCCAGATCGACGCCGCGCACCGCCGGAACTTCCTGCGTCCCGACCAGGTACGTCTTCTCGATCCCGCGCAGGCGAATCAGCGGTTGTTCGCTCATCGTCAATCCTGTCCCAACTGGTTCAGCCGCCCGACCGCGCGCCACAGCTGCGCCCGCGAGATGAGATAATCGCAGACGGCCTGCACCTCGTCCGCGCGCGCCGTCGCCAAGCTCACCTCGGCAGTGATGCGGTCGAGCTGAGTGCCGGCGCCCACGCGGAAGCGCTCCTTCGCCAACCGCAGCTCCTCCTCCGCGAACTTGATCGTCTCGGTCGAGACCTTGTGCTTCTCGATCGCCTCGCGCATCGAGTTGTGGTACTGCCGGACCTCGAGCTGCGCGTCGAGCTGCGACTGCTCATAACGGTACTCCGCGATGCGCGCCTGCGCCTTGGCCTTGGAGCGGTTGGTCCAGTTCTGGAACCGGTTGAACACCGACCACGACACCTGTCCGCCGTAAAGCCAGCTCTTGGATTCCTGCGAACCGAACTTGTACGGGCTCTCGTCGTACGACCGGTTGTACCGCGCGTAGAGGTCGACCCGCGGGGCGAAGCTGCCGTTCGCCGCCGCCGCGGTGTGGCGCGCCGCATCGGCGTTCGCCGCGATGCTCTGGACATCGAGTCGGTTCTCGCGCGCCTCTTCGTAGAGCCCCTGCACGTCGTCGATGACCATCTCCGTCGCCAGCAGCGACGTGTCGACCTCGATACGGTCGGCCAGCGGCTGGTTCATGGCGTAGGCCAGATCGGCCACGGCCTTCTCGACCTGGTTCTCCGCCAACACCAGGTCGTACTTCGTCTGTTCCAGACGCACGCGCTGCTGCAGGACGTCGCTCTTGGCGGTGCTGCCGAGGCGGAAGTAGGTCGCGGTGCGTTCCAGCTCCGCGGCCGCCTGGTCCCGCGTCTCGACCGCGACCTCTGCCAGCTTGACGAAGCGCAGCAGGTTGTAATACGCCACCGCGACGTTCTGGATCACCTGTTCTCGCGTGTATTCCTCGCTGAAGACCGCCGCCACGCGCCCCGACTGCGCCGACTTCAGGTTGTTGATGTTCGCCAGACCGTCGAACACCGTCATGTTCAGCGACGCGCCCCAGTTCTTGCTCGTGGCCGACACCGTGACGTCGCTCGTCCGCGAACCGATCACCGAGTCGTACGGGATGTAGACCGAGTCTCCGCTGACGGTCTCCAACCCAAACTGGTCCACGCCGTAGATCGGCGATGTCGAATCGAAGTCCGTCCGGTCCGACTTGGTGTACGACCCGGTCAACGAGAAGTCCGGCAGGAACGCGCCCCAAGACTCGGTCACCGTCTCCTCCGCGACTTCACGTTCGGCCTCGCGGATGCGCATGTTCGCACTGCTGTCGAGCGCGATCCGGACGCAGTCCTGCAGGGTGAGCAGACCGCTCGGCGGCTTCGCTTCCGCTGTGGCCTGGTCCGACGCAATGGCGGACGACCCGGCGAGACAGACGGCGAGCAGGATCACCGTCAGGGACACGAGACGGCAGGGATCGCGATGCAACATGAGGGCTCACTCCTTGATGATTCCGGGTATTCCGCATCGACCGCGGACATGTCGGGATTCTAACGGTGATCGGGGCGTGCTGACCAGCACCGATCCGCGCCGATCCAACGGGTTCCTCGACCCGACTCCTACGGTCCCCAACGCACGGGGTTGCCGGTTCCGGCGCATTCGCCTGAAAAAGAATCGGCCGCGCCCAGAGGACGCGGCCGATCGTTGTCAGGTTGCATCGCCGGGTCAGCGCAACGTGAAGTTGTACGGGAGTGCCATCCAGCACTTCACCGGGATGTTGCGCTGCTTGCCGGGCGTCCACCGGGTCTTCCGCGCCGCCTTGACCGCTTCGCGATCCAGCAGCGGGTGGATGCCCTTGAGCACGACCGCGTCCATCACCGAGCCGTCCGGGCCGACCAGGATCTTGACGACCACGGTTCCCTGCATCTGCGACAGCCGGGCCATCTCCGGATACTCCGGCGGGAAGAACCGCTTGAGAACCGGGTTTTCCTGGCTGACGACGAATCCGTCGCCCTGGTCGCCCACGTCATACGTCTGCATGCCCGACGAGATGGCCTGATCGAAATCCACGAACGTGTCGGCGATGTCGACCTCTTCGGTGACCTCGTCGTCCGGCGCGGCCTCGATCATCTTCGGCGGGGGCGGCGCGTCCGTCGGCGGCGGCGGCAGATCGATGGTCTCGGGTTTGTCCTCGATATCCACGATCTCGAGCTCCTCGGTCCGCAACTTGTAGGGCTTGAAGCGGATCTCCGGAGAAACGATGAACGCGATGATCGTGATCAGGATCGCCAGGACTCCCGACCAACGCAGTGTCTTCTGATACTGCGCCTTGAACTCGGCGTTCGCCGACATCGTGTACTGCTTAGCGGTATCGGTCGTCATGGCGCTCCTACCACTTCCGTCCGGGGTTTATCTCAACATCGTTGTTGAACAGCACCCGGACGGCATTGACTTCCTTCAACTCCTCCATGACATCGCTGACGGTCCCGTACGGCGTGATCGCGTCGGTCTTGAAGGCGACGATCAGCTGGGGGTTCTCGTCGATCTTCTGCCCGAACAGGTCGGCGATATGCCTGACCTGCACCAGCCGATCGTCCACCGAGATCCGCCCCGTACGATCGATGTAGATGTTGGAGACCAGCTCCCGATCGGCTTCTTCGCCGGCTTCGGCCCGCGGCAGTTCCACGGGCAGGCCGGTCTCCTTGCGGAACACCGTCGTGACCATGAAGAAGATCAGCAGCAGGAAGACGATGTCGCCCATGGACGATGTCGGAATGGACGGTTCCTTCTTCGCACTGCGATTGAAATCCAAGGCCATGCCGCTACCTCCTGCTCGTCTTCAAGGTGAGCTTCTTGGCGTTGGCCAGCTTCAATTCGTCCAGGCAGGCCACCATCGTGCCGTAATGCGCATCCGGGTGGGTCTTCAGGACGACGATCGTCTTCTCGTTGGCCATGATCCGAGCCTCGATCAGGCTCTTGATCTGGCGTACTGTCTGCTGGGCGGCCTGCGGGAACGGCA
>CAZJMO010000102.1:6982-9987 GCA_964547085.1 uncultured Fibrobacteraceae bacterium
GTTCGACCGACTTCTTGTCCAGCGTCAGGGTGTTGTCGAAGTTTATGGCGATGGTCGCCACGTTCGACTCTTTCACCTTGACCACGTCGCTCGACGTCTTCTGCTTGCCGGGCAGGATCATGACCAGACCCATCTCCTCGGCAAAGATCGTCGAGACGATGAAGAAGATCAGCAGCAGGAAGGAGATATCGCTGGTGGAGGCCGTACTGACCTCACCGAGCGACTCCCGCTTTTTCTTCTTCTTGAACACGGACATGCCAGGCTCCCTACGACGACGTGAATAGACTTACGACTTCATGGCGTCGAGAGCTTCGATCAGCTCCATCGCAGCCTCTTCCATCTCGATCGTGAAACGATCGATCGCGGAGATGAAGTAGTTGTAGCCGATGGTCGCGGGAATGGCGATGACCAGACCGGTGGCCGTGGTGATGAGCGCCTCGGAGATACCGGACGCAACCAGCTTTGCGTTCACCTGGTCGCTGTTCGCGATGGCCTCGAAGGCGTTGATCATACCGGAGACTGTCCCGAGGAAGCCGACCAGCGGGGCGGTCGTCGAGACCGACGAGACCCACACCAGACCGCGCTCGAGGAAGCTCATCTCGATGACACCGGCGGTGCCGATGGCCTTCTCGACAGCCTCGTCGCCCCGGTCCGCCTTCTGCAGACCGCTGTACAGGATCGCCGCGATCGGGCCGCGCCACTTCTGGCACTCCTCGGCGGCCGCCTGCACGCCCTCGGTCTTCAAGGTCGTGATGACCGTGCCGATGAGCTTGCGGGTGTTGACCTTGGCACGCGTCAGCGTGATCAGACGTTCGATGATGAACACCAGGCCGACGATTGCCACGGCCAGCAACCACCACATGAAGTCGCCACCGGAAATGAACAGTTTGCCGAAACCAGTCTTGGCGATGGGGCTCTTTTCGACGAGACCCATCAGGCCACCGCGTTCCTCGATCGTTACGGGCACCAGCCCGGCGGAGTCGTTCGCGGTCACCCCGAAACCGAGGGAGTCGGTCGGAGCGTTGATCTTCTCATAGCGCGCCAGCCTGGCCTCTTGATCATTCTCGTCCTGAGCCAGCGCAGGCGTCACCGTTGCGATGGCCAGCAGACCGAGACACAAGAACACGAAGCAGGCGTGAATCAACGTAGCGTGACGAGCCATTGCCAATGTCTCCCTTTCAATGTGGGACCCGGAACGGGTTGGTCGCTCGGAGGTCCGGCAGCCGGTGGGGCGCCGCGCCTTGTCCTCCACTGAGAGCGGGCCCCGTTTCCGGGCCTGAGCGAGCCCAGGGTGCCCTCTCGACTGCCGTAGATCGGCAGTATATCGACGTCAATTAATTAGTGTCAACCACATGCCTAAGTCAAACGTTTCTTCACCGTTCCGCCGGTCGAAAACGGGGCCCGCCGACGTCGCGGGCGCCTAATCGCCCCGGAACCGCGAGTTGTCCGAATCCAACACGTAGTCCCCCTTTCCTGTCTTGTCCACGAACAGGAAACGAAGCCCTCCACCCATGCCCGTGTACGAGTTCAGAAACAGCCCATCGCCCCCGTCGTCGTACCGCCAGAGCTGGAAGGCGCGCGTGCCCGAGGCCGTCAGGTTCGCCTTGATGTCCTTGTCCGCGAGGTACGAGTACGGCATCGGGATCGCCCCGACGCCCGCGTACCGACCGCGGCTGGTCATCACTTCCTCGGATGAGTGGATATTCTTGCCCCGGACCGAACTTCCCAGCCGTTCGGGAGCATACCGATCGTAGACCATGATCCGCGCGTCGTTGAGGTCCTGATCGTTCATCGGCAGCGCCTCTTCCCGGATGCTGTCGGGTTCCCCGAGGATGATGTAGAGCCGGCCACGAGGGTCGCCCGCGCCATTCTCGTCGAAACCGCCGAGGAACGTCCGGACGTACGACACCCGCCGCGCGAACTCCGCACGGGCCTCGTTGTAGGGATCTTCCGGCGAGGGGTCCAGCGCGTCCCAGAAGGCCTCCAGCATGATCTGCTGCTCGACCCTCGCGCTCGCCTCGAAATGCCGCAGTTCGTCGCCATGGAACACCGTGCGACCCTCTCCGAGAATGTCGTCCATCGGCCGCGCCAGATGGTCGAGGCGCCAGACCATGTCGAATCCGGTGAGCAGCCCGCGACCGGTCGTGTCCAACGGCGCGATTCCCAGCCGGAACGCGCCTGGCGGCAATCCGCCGGCGTCCATCTCCCAGTAGACCGCCGCCGGCCGGCCGGCGACCAGCGCCCGCCGCGCCGCGGCCGTCAGACGAATCGTGTCGCGCAACGCGAAGTCGAGATGTTCACTGCTGATCTCGACCCGCAAGTCGCGACTCGCCGCCCGTCTTCGATCCTCCACCAGCGCCGGCGGCTCCAACGTGAAGTAGAGTTGCAGCGCCTCGCACTCTAGACCGTATCGCCGCGCGGGATTGACGTATCCCCACGGACCGCCTCCGCCCGCCGACAGTCGGCGACCGTCCTGCGCCCACGTCCTGATCGGTGCGTGCTCCATGAAGACCGCTTCGCCGACCGACAAGCCCGTGCCCGAGCGACTCGGCGGTGCGTACCAGTCGGCCACCGCCTTCGCCATCGCCTTCTTTTTCGACCCCAGGATGGCCGGCCCGCGCGACCGGTTCAGATCCTCGATCCTGATCTCGACATCTCCCGAGTCGAACGGGACGTCCTCCAGGATCACGTTGAAGACCTGCGACAACGTCGGTGTGCGCGCTTCCGCTTCGCTGCGCGCAGCGAGGCGAAACGTCTTCTGGACATCGGCCGCGCGCCCGTCGTGCGCCGTGATCCTAACCGTCGCGCGAACCCGCGCCCGCATCAGCCCCGCGTCGTTCCGGAACGTCAATTCACTGTGCGGAACCGCGACCGTGACCACGACGTCGCGTTGTCCGGCGTCGTCGATCAATGTGACCAGATCGCATGCGAAGGAGAAGTTCCCGGTGCCGACAGCGGGCCGAAGCCACGCCGCCTCCGCCGAGCGCGGTTCTCCCGCCCCGGAC
>CAZJMO010000103.1:0-2991 GCA_964547085.1 uncultured Fibrobacteraceae bacterium
GTGGGCTACGAATCCCTGTTGCCGCACGTCGCGGCGCCGCACGAGATCGACCGCGTGAGCGCCCGCGGGTACGCGTGGGGCTACCTCGGCGGCGGGATCCTGCTGATCCTCAACATGCTCTGGGTGACCATGCCGGAGCGGTTCGGCCTGGGCGGTGCGGCCGCGGCGGTGAAGCTGAGTTTCGTGAGCGTGGCGGTCTGGTGGATCCTCTTCTCATTGCCCCTGCTGCGTATCGTGCCGGAGCCGGGCGCCGCGGGCTCGGGTCGCTGGCGCGCAGGTTTCGGCAATCTGCGCCGGACCTGGCGCGACGTGCGCGAGTACCGTCCGCTGGCGATGCTCCTGGTCGCCTACTGGGTCTACAACGACGGCATCGGCACGATCGTCAAGATGGCCACGGCGTACGGCGGCGAGATCGGCATCGGGACCGGTCCCATGATCCAGGCGCTGGTGCTGACGCAGCTGGTGGGCGTTCCCTGCACCCTGCTGTGCGGACGCCTGGCCGAACGCTTCGGCGCCCGACCGATCCTGCAGGGCGGGCTGGCGATCTACGCATTGATCTGCGTGCTCGGTTTCTTCATGACGCAGACGTGGCAGTTCTTCCTGCTGGCATGCCTGGTCGGTACCGTCCAGGGCGGCTGCCAGGCGCTCAGCCGTTCGCTCTTCGCGAGCATGGTGCCTCGCCACAAGAGCGCCGAGTTCTTCGGCTTCTACGCCACCAGCGGCAAGTTTGCTGGGATCGCCGGTCCGCTGCTCTTCGCGCTCGTCAGCCAGCTCACCGGGCAGAGTAGACTGAGCATCCTGATGTTGGTCGTGTTCTTCGTCGTCGGCGGCTGGCTGCTTGGGCGGGTGGATCTCGCGGCCGGGCGTCAAGCCGGCGCGACCGCTGCCGATAACGTGGATTGAACATCCTGTCCACGGCAGAGGAGAGTACGTCATGAAGGCCGAGCGTCCGCATTTCACCAAGGATCCCATGTACCAGATGCTCCGGGTCGACGACACCCAGGGGTTCAACCTGCGTCGTGAACAGGGTGGTTCGTGCGACCTGCGTGGTGTCGATCTGCGCGGTCTGGACCTGCGCGGCCTCGATGCCGACGGTCTCGATTTCTCCGGCGCCTATTTCCGCGACAGCGACCTGCGGGGCATCGACTTCTCCAGCGCGAACCTCGAGGGTTGCAGCTTCTATGGCTGCAAGATCTCCGGCGCCTACTTCCCGGCGGATCTGTCGCCGGAGGAGATCCGGCTGTCGGTGGATCTGGGCACGCGCGTCCGGCTCAAGAGCTGATCCCGACTTGATTCCTGTGATAATCCGGACTTTCGTTGGGGCGGAGGTAACACCGTGCCCCCTGCTCCTGTTCAGCCCCTCCTGCCGCAGCCCACGCGATGTCGTGGGCCGGCGGTTGCCGCGTTCCTGCTGACGGCCGTTCTGCTATCCGTCGCTCAACTGGTGGTCCGGCGGCCGTTGCTGCTGGCCGAGCGATTCGTGCCGGGCGCCGGCTGGGTGGAGATCCTGGTCCTTGCAGTCTATGCGGCATGGTTGGCGGCGGCGTTGCAGCATCCCGGCGCCTGGACACGACTGCGGCCGCGCGTGTGGTTCCTCTTCTCGATGGTCTTCTTCGGACAGCTCCTGCTGGGCCTGGCCGGCGTCGAACAGTGCCTGATGACGGGCCAGCTGCATCTGCCGGTGCCGGCCCTGGTCCTGGCCGGCCCCGTCTATCGCGGCGAGGGCCTCTTCATGCCCATCCTGCTGGTCTCGACGCTGCTGCTGGTCGGCCCGGCGTGGTGCAGCTGGCTTTGCTACGTCGGCGCCTGGGACAACCTGTTCTCGCGGCGGCGCGCGCTCCAGCGCCCGCTGTCGTCGCGCCTGCGAGAGTGGATCCGCCTGGCGCTGCTGGTTCTGACGGTCGGCGCGGCCTGGCTGATGCGGCGTCTCGACGTTCCGGGCACCACGGCGGCCCTCCTGGCCGGGAGCTTCGGACTCGTCGGGGTCGGGGTGATGGCGACGGTCTCGGCGCGACAGGGATGGATGGCCCACTGCACGAGCTTCTGTCCGCTGGGCTGGGTGGTCGTCCGGCTCGGTCGTCTGTCGCCGTTCCGACTGCGTCTGGATCCGACGTGCCGGTCGTGCGGCGCCTGTCGCCCGATCTGTCGGTACGGCGCGCTGGATCGCGAAGCCTGGCGGGAACAAAGGCCACACCGTTCTTGTACGTTGTGCGGCGACTGCCTGGAGACCTGCGGTGCGATCGGCCTGCGATTCCCCGGGCTGTCCGACCTCGCCGCCCGACGTGTTCTAACTGTGTTGCTGGTCTCGCTTCACGCCGTTTTCCTGGGTGTGGCGCGGATCTGATCGATAGGAAGTGCAATGGCGCACGTGCTCGAATTCGTCCAGGCGTTCTGGCTGGTGACCGCGCAGATGGCGCCCTGGCTGTTGCTGGGATTCCTCGTGGCGGGCCTGTTGTCGGTCTACGTCTCGCCGCGCTGGCTGGAACGGAATCTGGGCGGACACGGGATGGGGCCGGTCTGGAAAGCATCGTTGCTGGGCGTGCCGTTGCCGCTCTGCTCGTGCGGCGTGATCCCCGTGGCGGCCGGCCTGCGGCGTCACGGCGCCAGTCCCGCGGCCACGACGGCGTTCCTGATCTCGACCCCGCAGACCGGTGTCGATTCGATCGCGGTGACCGGCGCGCTGCTGGGACCGATGTTCGCGGTCGCCCGCCCGCTGATCGCGCTGGTGACCGGCGTGCTCGGCGGCGCGAGGGTGCAGGTCGCCGAAGGACGACAGCCCACGGGCACCGACGGCGCCGAGGCCACAGGCCGGCCGCAACCCGGCAACCGTCTGCGGGCCGCGCTGCGCTACGGTCTGGAGACGCTGCCGCGCGACATCGGCCGCTCGCTGGCGGTGGGCCTGCTCCTGGCGGCGGTGATCACGGTGCTGGTCCCGGCCGGATCGCTGGGCGGCCTGCTCGGCGGCGGCGTGGTGCCGGTGCTGGTGATGAT
>CAZJMO010000103.1:3039-8104 GCA_964547085.1 uncultured Fibrobacteraceae bacterium
CCGGCCACCAACGCGGCCACCCTGACCACGCTCCTGAAGGTTCTGGGACGGCGCACGACGGCCGTCTATCTGGGCGCCGTGGCGATCAGCGCGCTGGCGGGCGGCCTTCTGCTGGACGCCGTCGCCGGAGGCAGGGATCTCGGGTTGCCGGCGCTCCAGGGCGGCCACGGCGGCATGGGGATGGGCATGGGCTGGCTGGACCACGTCTGGGCGGGCCTGCTGGTGCTGGTCATGGCGTGGGCGTTCCGGCCGCGCGCGGGGTCGGCCGCGTGCTGCGATCATGACCATGGACCTCACGCCGGCGATGCTCCGGCGGAAACGGTCGAACTGGTGGTCCGCGGCATGACCTGCAGCCATTGCGCGGCGAGCGTCGAGAGCACGCTCAAAGCCCAGGACGGTGTGCGTCGCGTGACGGTCGATCTGGCGGCCGGACGCGCGGTGGTGACCGGAGACAGCATGAACCCGGCGGCGATCGCCGCTGCGGTCAATGCGCTGGGCTTCGAGGCGACCGACTCTACTGCTTCATGCTGAGCGAGATCCGCCCCCGGTCCATGTCCACCTCCAGCACGGTGACCATGACCTGCTGCTGGACCTTGACGACCTCGTTCGGATCGCGGACGAAGCGGTCGGCCAGCTGGCTGATGTGGACCAGCCCGTCCTGGTGCACGCCCACGTCGACGAACGCGCCGAAGTTGGTGACGTTGGTGACGATGCCCGGCAGGCGCATGCCCTTCTCCAGATCGCGCATCTCGTGGACGTCGGCGAACTGGAACGCCTCGAAGCGCCGGCGCGGGTCGCGGCCCGGCTTGAGCAGCTCGGCGCGGATGTCCTCGAGCGTGGGCAGGCCGACCGTGTCGGTGACGTAATCCCGGAGCTTGATGCGGCCGACCGCGTCCTCGTTGCCGATCAGGTCGGCGACGGCGATGCCGAGGTCCTTGGCCATGCCCTCGACGATCGCGTAGCTCTCGGGGTGGACGGCGCTCGCGTCCAGCGGGTGCTTGCCGCCGCGGACGCGGAGGAAGCCCGCCGCCTGCTCGAAGGCCTTGGGACCCAGGCGCGCCACCTTCAGGAGCGCCTTGCGCGACGGAAAGGCGCCGCCCGCATCCCGGTGCTTGACGATGTTCTCGGCCAGGGTCGGCCCGAGGCCCGACACGTAGGTCAAAAGCTGCTTGCTCGCGGTGTTCAGCTCCACGCCGACGGCGTTCACGCAACTCATGACCGTGTCGTCGAGGGCCTGCTTGAGCTGGCGCTGGTCGACGTCGTGCTGGTACTGGCCGACGCCGATGACCTTGGGGTCCAGCTTGACCAGTTCGGCCAGCGGATCCTGGAGGCGGCGGCCGATGGACACGGCGCCGCGGACGGTCAGGTCGTGATCGGGAAATTCCTCGCGCGCGACCTCGCTGGCCGAGTACACCGACGCGCCGGACTCGTTGACCATGACGACCGAGCAGGCGCCGGGCAGGTCGAGACCGCGCACCCAGGTCTCGGTTTCGCGGCCGGCGGTTCCGTTGCCGATGGCGATCGCCTCGACCCGGTGCTTCGCGCAGAGCGTCTCGACGGTGCGCGCTGCGGTGTGGACGCGGTCGCCGCCGGTGTGCGGGTAGATCGCGTCGTGGTGCAGGAGCTGCCCCTGCGCGTCGAGCACCACGAGCTTGCAGCCGGTGCGGAAGCCGGGGTCCAGCGCGAGCACCACTTTCTGGCCGAGCGGCGCGGCGAGGATCAGCTCGCGCAGGTTCTGGGCGAAGACGCGGATGGCCTCGGTGTCGGCCATCTTCTTGAGTTCGAGGCGCTGTTCGGTCTCCAGGGCCATCGACAGCAGGCGCTTCCAGCCGTCGCTGACGGCGACGGCGACCTGGCCGGATGCGGGACCGCGACCGTGCACGAACCGCCGCTCCAACAGGTGCAGCGCCGATTCCTCGTCGACCTGGATGCGGACGGTGAGGAACTCCTCGGCCTCGCCGCGACGCATGGCCAGCACGCGATGGCTGACGGTGCGGCCCACGGGCTCCTCGAACTCGAACCAGTCGCGGAATTTCTGTGCGTCCTGTTCCTTGCCCTTGCGCACCTTGCTGCGGATCAGGCCGCGCTCACGGAACAGCGCGCGCAGCTCCTTGCGGGCGTCCTGGTCCTCGCTGACCTGCTCGGCGATGATGTCGCGGGCGCCGGCCAGCGCCGCCTCGGTGTCCGGCACGTCCTTCTCCGGATCGACGAAACGCGCGGCTTCGGCCTCGGGGTCGGTGGTCTTGTCCTGGGCCGACAGGAGCAGCGCGAGCGGTTCCAAACCGCGCTCGCGGGCCATGGTGGCGCGGGTGCGGCGCTTGGGGCGGAACGGGAGGTAGATGTCTTCCAGCTCGGTCATGGTGCCGGCGCCGACAACCTTGGCCTTCAGCTCATCGGTCAGGAGCTCGCGCTCGTCGAGCGACTTCAGGATGGCCTCGCGGCGCTGGTCGAGGGCGGCGAGGTCGGCCAGGCGATCACGGATGGCGGTGATCTGGACCTCGTCGAGGCTGCCGGTCATCTCCTTGCGGTAGCGCGAGATGAACGGCACCGTGGCGCCCTCGGCGAGCAGGGTGGCGACCGCCGTGGTCTGCCGGGGCTGGATGCCGAGTTCGTGGGCGATCTTGTGAGCATAGATCTGGGTCATGGCGTTCCTCGCTGCGCGGCTGGAGGGGTCCGTCCCGGTCGGGTTGAAATGATGGGGTAAGCCGCGGTTGTCGGCAAGGTGGAGTCCGTGGCGGGCGCTATTCGGGCGTGTTCAGATCGCCCATCGGCAGGATGCGGACCTTGTCGCGGCGCAGTGCGACCAGGCGCGGTTTGTCGTAGGAACGGTCGCTGACCTTCTGGCTGGAGCCGATCTTGAAGAGAACGCCCGACCACAGTTCGGTCAGCACGGCGACCTCGCGGATCCCGTTGCGGATGAGGTCCTCGGCGTCCCTGCTCTGTTCCTCGACCTCGGACTTCATCGCGATGTCGATCTGCTCCGACTTGGTCTTCAGCATGACGAGCATCTTCTTGCGTTCCGCGTCCGGTGTCCCGTGGGCGACCACCCGGGCGATGGCCTCGGTCAGCTTGTCGCGTGCTTCCTGGAGCTTGATCATCCGCTGCCGACGTTCGTGGTGCTTGGTCTCCAGGAGGTAGTCGGCGCCGACGATCAACGTCGTTCCGGTCGCGCCGGGCGAACCGGCGTGGCCGACGCGGATGCCTTTCAGCGCCTGCACGGTGCCGCCGGCGATCCGGCCCTTTGGAATGTTGATGCGACCGCGGCAGGCCACGTCCGAGTGGTCGATCTGGCTGATCACGGTCGCGTCGCCGCCGCAACGCAGGTGGACGTCGTTGAGGTACCGCGCCTGGATGTTGCCGGTCACTTCGATCGTATGCTCGTTGTCGCCGACGATCCCGCCGCCGACGGTCAGATTGCCGCCGCAGACGATGTCCGCGGGTTCGACCATGCCCTTGACCATCAGGTCGCCGTCGGCCTGGACGCTGGCGCCTTCCTTGACATCGCCCTGGATGATCACCGCACCGGTGTGTTTGATGTTCCCGGTGGTGATGCCCACGTCACCGCGGATCTGATAGACGTCGTCCACCGACACGTTGCCGTCCTTGTGGTGCAGGCGACCGGCGACCGCGGCGAAGACGAGGGTGCGGTCTTCCTGCTCCTCGATGCGGATGCCCTTGCCGGCGCGCAGGCGGGCGTTCTTGGGTTTGGGGACGGGCATCTCGTTGCCTTGCAGCGTCCGGCCGGGCGTGCCTTCGAGCGGCAACAGCACGATCGCGATGAGCTGGTCCTCGGAAACCGCGCGGTGCTCCGCGCGTTCCCAGTAGTCGACCTTGTCGTGATTTTCGTCGACGGCGAACCCGTCGGCGAAGAAATCCTCCTGCCACTGGATTTCTCCGTGTCGCGGAGGTTCGGGGATGTTGCCGGTCAGCAACGGGAAATCGACCAGGTCCTCGCCGGGCCGGCAGGCCTGGGACAGCAGATCCGCCAGCACGTCGGGTTCGATCTCGACGGCCAGTTCCATGGCGGGCAGTTCCATGGCGATCCGGGCGGCGGTGCCGGGAAGGTCGGCATGCGGATCGGGCGCACTGACGTACAGCTTCAGCTTGTCGCTGCTGAGGCGGATTTCGAACGTGGGCGTGCCGTCGACGTTGACAGTGGCCTGCTGCTCGGACATCGGTGCGGTTCCTTCTCTACCCAAGGGGGCTGGGATGGTTTCCGGGGTGTTCCCGACGGTCTCTCGTATTATCGTTCGGATCGTCTCCTTACTTGAGTGGAACGATGGGACACTTCCGGGAGCAATCATGGCTCTTCTCGATCTTCGCGACATCCACCTGGCGTTCGGCGGTCCCGACGTGCTCGACGGCGTCGATCTGCGCCTCGAGCCGGGCGAACGCGTGTGTCTCATCGGCCGCAACGGAACAGGGAAAACCAGCCTTCTGGAGGTCGCCGGCGGCATGCGGGGCGCGGACTCCGGAACCCGTCGGATGGCCCGCGGCGCACGCGCGGCGATCCTGCCCCAGGACGTACCGGACGACCTCTGCGGTCCGGTTCGCGACGTGGTGGCGGCCGGCGCCGAGACGGGCGAGACCTAGCAGGCGGAGCTGGAGGTGTCGCGTATCCTCGCGGAGATGGAACTAGACGGCGACCAGGACGCCGCGGCGATGTCGGCGGGGCAGAAACGCCGCGTGCTGCTGGCGCGCGCGCTCGTCACGCGGCCGGACCTGCTGCTGCTCGACGAGCCGACGAACCATCTGGACATCCCGAGCATCGCCTGGCTGGAAGGTTTCCTTTCGCGTTGGCAGGGCACGTTGCTCTTCGTCACGCACGACCGCGCGTTCCTGCGGCGGTTCGCGCGACGCATCGTCGAACTGGATCGTGGTCGGCTGGTGGACTGGACCTGCGATTACGACACCTGGGTCGAACGCAAGGAAGCGTTGCTGGTCGAGGAGGAGGCCCGGCACCGCGAGTTCGACAAGCGTCTGGCCGAGGAAGAGGCGTGGCTTCGCAAGGGCGTCCGGGCGCGCCGCACCCGCACCGAGGGCCGCGCGCGCCGCCTCGATCAGA
>CAZJMO010000103.1:8114-9963 GCA_964547085.1 uncultured Fibrobacteraceae bacterium
TACGAGTTGAAGCTGTCCTTCACCCGGTTGAGCGCCTCGATCAGATGCGCCTGGACCGCGCCGACCGTCGTCGCCGCGAAGGCGAGGTCCGTCTGCAATCCAACGAAGCCGAGCGGTCGGGCAAGCTCGTCGCCCGGGCGCGCGGACTCGGTCTGGAGCGCGGCGGCCGCACCCTGATCCGCGACCTGGACGTGACCGTGCTGCGCGGCGACCGCATCGGCGTCATCGGTCCCAACGGGGCCGGCAAGACGTCCCTGCTCAAGGTGCTGCTGGGCGAGCTGGCTCCCGGCGCCGGGACGCTGCAACTGGGCACCAACCTGCAGGTCGCCTATTTCGACCAGCTCCGACAGTCCCTCGATCCCGACCAGACCGTCCGCTGGAACGTGGCCGAGGGTCAGGAGAAGCTCATGATCGACGGCCGGCCGCGGCACGTCATCAGCTACCTGGCCGATTTTCTCTTCACCCCCGAACGCGCCGCGCAACACGTGCGCACCCTCTCCGGAGGCGAACGCAACCGCCTGCTGCTGGCCCGACTCTTCACCCATCCGGCGAACGTCCTGGTCCTCGACGAGCCGACCAACGACCTCGACCTCGAGACGCTCGAACTCCTCGAGAACCTCATCGGCGAATTTGCCGGCACGGTGCTCGTCGTCAGCCACGATCGACAGTTCCTCGACAACGTGGTGACCAGCACGCTGGCCTTCGACGGCGAGGGTGGCGTGTGCGAGTTCGTGGGCGGCTATGCCGACTGGGAGCGGCAGACCGGAGGTTGGCGGCGCGACCCCGCGCCCGTCGCCGCGCCGCGCGCCGAACGCGCAGCCAGGCCCGACGACAAGCCGGTGTCCCGCAAGTTGAAGTGGAAGGAAGCCCGCGAACTGGAGACCCTGCCCGGATGCATCGAGGCGCTGGAGGCGGAACGGACGACGCTCCATGCGCGCATGGCCGAGCCCGACTTCTACCGCTGCGGAAGCGACGAGATCGCCCGGGCGCAAACGCGCCTGGAGGAACTGGCGGACGAACTGTCGGTGGTCTACGCGCGCTGGGAGGAGCTGGAGGACATCGCCGGCTCGGAGTGAGCCGCGGTATCCCAGGGCTCGAGCGGATCGCCGGCGGCGAGAGGGACGCCGTCGGTCGCGGGACGGCCGGACGTCCGGGACATCGGCGTGTCGGTCGCGTCGAGGTTCGTCAGGATCCGGACCAGCCCCGCGATCCGATCCACGGACGCCTGGAGGTCGGCCGCTGCGCGGGGATCCTGCCCCGGCTGCCGCGACGTGCGGCCGGCGGACTGTTCGCGGCGGGCGAGGTCGGTGATTTCAGCCGCGACCTGGCGGCTCTGGCCGAGCGTCGCACCGAGCTCGCCGAGCTGCACCTGGAGTTCCTGAAGCTGATGGTCGCCGCCGGAGATGAACCCTCCCAGCGCCTTGCAGGCCGAGCCGACGGCCACGTTTCTGGCCAGCGACTGGTCCAGTGACCCGGCGGAATTCTCGACCGCCTCGGTCGACCGCTGCGCGAGCTTGCGCACCTCCTCGGCGACAACGGCGAATCCGGCGCCGGCATCACCGGCACGCGCCGCCTCGACCGCGGCGTTGAGCGCCAGCAGGTTGGTCTGCGTCGCGATACCGCGGATGTCCTGCAGGAGATGGTCGGTGTGCTCGGCGGATTCCTGGATGCCGACCATGGCGGCGCCGAGCTGATCGAGAGCTTGGCGGGCGGCGGCTTGGTCGTCGTTGATCGTGGCGATCCTGGAGGCCACGACATCGGCCGTTTCCTGACCGGTGACGGAGGCGTTCTGCCCTTGCTCGAGGCGCCTGGCGGTGAGTTCCCAGGAACCGGTGCTGTCGTGCCGCGC
>CAZJMO010000104.1:0-2766 GCA_964547085.1 uncultured Fibrobacteraceae bacterium
GAAGCTCTGCTCGCCGGTGAAGATGTTCGGCGTGGGCAGGCCGCGCGCCGAGAGGCTGGCGCCGTCGGTGCCGCCGCGGATCGAGCCGCGGTGCGGCTTCATGCCGGCGCGCTTGATGCCCTCCAGGGCGTAGTCCATGGCGCGGGGCTCCTTGGCCAGGTCGTACTTCATGTTCCGGTAGTATTCCTTGATCTCGACCTCGACCTTGCTGCCCGGCCACGCGGCGATGGCCGCCTCGGCGTGCTTGCGGATCAGGGCGGCCTTGACGGGCAGCTGCTCGACATCGAAGTCGCGGATCAGCAGCGTGACCTCGGTCGCGCTGGTGTTGCCCTTGACGGCGATCGGGTGGATGTAGCCTTCCTGACCCTCGGTCGTCTCGGGGGCGCCTTCCTTGGGCAGACCCGCGATGAACGCGCCGGCCAGCTTCACCGACGGGATCATCTTGTCCTTGGCGTAGCCGGGGTGGATGTCGCGGCCGGTGAACGTCACGATGGCGCTGTCGGCGCAGAAGGTCTCGTCCTCGACCTCGCCGCGCTGGCCGCCGTCCATGGTGTAGGCCACCAGCGCACCGAACTTCTCGATGTCGAAGTGCTTGACGCCCTGGCCGACTTCCTCGTCGGGCGTGAAGGCGATCTTCACGAGGCCGTGCTTGAACCCGGGGTTCTCCAGGATGCGCGTGACCGCTTCCATGATCTCGGCGATGCCGGCCTTGTCGTCGGCGCCCAGCAGCGTGGTGCCGTCGGCGGTGATGATGGTCTCGCCGATGCATGTCTTCAGGTACGGGTTCTCGGATTCCTTGATCACGATGTCGTTCTGCGGAAGCACAATGTCTCCGCCCTGGTAGTTCTCGTGGAACGTGGGAATGACGTTCTCGCCGGAGACCTCGGGGTAGGTGTCCATGTGGGCGATGAAGGCGATGGCGGGCACCTTCTCGCAACCGGGGCTCGCCGGCAGGGTGGCCGTGACATAGCAGTTGTCGTCCACGGCGGCGTCCTGGAGACCGAGGGCCTTCAACTCGTCGACCAGGATCCGGGCCAGGTCGAACTGGCGCTCGGTGGACGGGTAGGTGTCGCTTTCGTCGCTGCTCTGGGTGTAGACCTTGGCGTAGCCGACGAAGCGGTCGACGAGAGACGGGAAGGACGAATCGGCATTCCGTTTGAGCATGACGGGCCTCCGGCTCGGGACTGGGTACGAATGTGGTGCGGCGCAGGCGACCTCTGGTGGCGCCTTTTGACTCGGAAGAGTCCATGATAGTGGGCGGAAAGAGACGGGGCAAGGCGGTCGACACGTTTCGGGCCGCGGCGGCCATCGCCCCGAATCGATCGCTGGAGAGCTGACGGGAAAGGTTCCGGACTTCGAGCCGCCGGGCGCAGGGACGGTCGCGGCGATCCCCGCGTTCTGGAACTCCAACTTGTTTGTGTGGGTGCGAACTGGTACTTTTTGAGGGTTCTGTCGCGGCCAGGAGCCGCTGATTTTGTGTCCTCCAGCTTCTCAGTGCCCATTTCGGAGGTCTTCATGGAAGTCACCGGCAGCGCCAAGAGCTTGCCCGAGAACGCGTACCGCAAGCTGCAACCAGGCGAGACCTACACACCCGTCGTTCCGGCCGAGACGATCGTGCCCGAACTCACCCCGTATGCCCTGGCCTGGGGGCTTTTCTATGCCGCCCTGTTCTCGGCCGCCTGCGCCTACCTCGGTCTGAAGATCGGGCAGGTGTTCGAAGCCGCGATCCCGATCACGATCCTGGCGATCGGCCTGAGCAGCTGGCTCGGCAAAAAGAACTCGCTGCAGCAGAACGTGATGATCCAGTCGATCGGCGCCGCGTCCGGCGTCGTGGTGGCCGGCGCCATCTTCACGCTACCGGGCATCTACATCCTGGACCTCGCGGACAAGACCAACTTCGTGCAGATGTGCCTCGCGTCGCTGCTCGGCGGCTTTCTGGGCATCCTGTTCCTGATCCCGTTCCGTCGCTATTTCGTCAAGGACATGCACGGCGAATTCCCCTTCCCAGAGGCGACGGCCTCGACCGAGGTGCTCATGGCCGGCGAGGCCGGCGGCGGCCAGGCCAGCGTGCTGGTCAAGAGCGGTCTGATCGCGGGTGGCTACCAGTTGCTGTCGCAGACGTTCGGGCTGTGGCGCGAGACCTTCGGCACCACGGCGTTCGCCTGGGGGCAGAAGGTGTCGTCCAGCGTGCGCCTCGAGTTCCACATGAGGACCGAGGCCGCGATCATGGGCCTGGGCTATATCATCGGTCTGCGTTACGCGCTGGTCATCGCCTGCGGCTCGTTCCTGAGTTGGTTCGTGATGGTGCCGATGGTCGGCATTCTGGGCAAGGGCGTGACCGTCGACGGTACGCTGTACCAGTTGACCGCGCTGAACGCCATGGAGACCGGTGAGATCTTCAAGCAGTTCGTCCGGCCCGTCGGCATCGGCGCCATCGCCATGGCCGGCCTGATCGGTGTCTGGAAGAGTCGCAGCATCATCCTGGGCGCCTTCAAGCTGGCGGCCCAGGCTGGCAAGCAGGGCGGCGACACCGCAACCGAACGTACCCAGCACGACATGCCGATCAACCTGGTCACGAGCCTGACCATCCTGACCCTGCTCGCCGCGTTCTGCTTCTTCCTGTTCCTGGTGCCCCGCGTGAACCTGGTCCAGGCCCTCGCCCACAGCTGTGACATCTACTTCTACGAGCTGGGCATGAGGCTCGGCGTGGACGCGGTGAGCGATGCGGCGGCGAAGTACGGGCTCGAAGCGGCGGCCCTGCCCATC
>CAZJMO010000104.1:2776-6982 GCA_964547085.1 uncultured Fibrobacteraceae bacterium
GTCGGTCTGGCGATCGTCGGCGGCATCAGCTTCCTGTTCACGACCGTGGCGGCGCGGGCCATCGCCATCGTCGGCACCAACCCGGTTTCGGGCATGACCCTGATGACGCTGATCATCAGTTCGGTGATCCTCAAGGCCGTCGGCGTCGGCGGCGAGACCGGGATCGTGGCCGCGCTGCTCATCGGCGGCGTCGTCTGCACCGCGCTGAGCATGAGCGGTGGGTTCATCAGCGATCTGAAGATCGGCTACTGGCTCGGCACGACCCCTGCCGTGCAGCAGAAGTGGAAGTTCCTGGGCACCGTCGTGGCGGCCATCTCGGTCACCGCCGTGATCATGGTGCTGAACACGTCCTACGGTTTCACCGGCGAAGGCGCCCTGCAGGCGCCCCAGGCCAATGCCATGGTCGCGGTCATCCAACCGCTGATGACCGGTCAGCCGGCTCCCTGGCTGCTCTACATGGCCGGTATCTTCATGGCCCTGATCCTGGAGTGGACCGGCTTGCCGGCCCTCGCCTTCGCCCTGGGCATGTACCTGCCGCTCGAGGTCAACACCCCGGTGCTGGCCGGTGGTCTGGTGGCGCACTTCGTCGCGCTGGGCGGGTCCAAGGAAACGCAGGCCAAGCGCAAGGACAAGGGTACCCTGATGGCCAGCGGTTTCGTGGCCGGTGGCGCGATCATGGGCGTCATCGCCTCGATCGTGAAGTTCGTGGGCATCAGTGCCAGCGGCAATTCTACCTGGAGCGTGCCGGAAGCCATCGGCACCATCCACTGGGAAGACATGCCTCTGTCGGCGGTGTTGACCCTGCTCATGTTCTGTCTCCTGGGTTGGTACCTGTACAAGAGCGCGCGGAACGCCGCCAAGGACTGATCCGGTCGGACATGATGATGGAGGCAGGCCGTCCCCGCGCGGGGCGGCCTGCCGCATTTCACCGCCGACGGTTGAATCCTCGCCCTTGTGGCGATATCTTTCTTGTGCCCTTGAGAATGTGTCCGGTCGTGCCGGGGCTGCCAAGAGGGCCGATTTCTTGTCCTGTCGTTCGAAATCCGACTTCATCGTGATGGCGATCTGCCTCTGGATCCGGCGGACACATTTTCGACGGCACAACCCGAAGGAAAAGCAATGGATTGCCCGTGTGGCTCCGGACTGGCCTACACCGACTGCTGCGAGCCCATCATCACCGGCGCCCGCCACGCCGAGACCCCCGAGGCCCTGATGCGCGCGCGCTACACCGCGTACACCAAGGTCGAGACGGACTTCCTGTTCCATTCGCTGCACCCCGATCACCGCGCCGACCACGACGAAGAAGGCGTCCGCGCGTGGGCGTCCGGCAGCGAGTGGCACTCGCTCGAGATCGTGGAATGCGAGGACGGCGGCGCGGATGACGACACCGGGCGCGTGCAGTTCGCCTGCGAATACACGTACGAGGGAAAACGGCGCCGGCACCACGAGGACGCGGAGTTCGAGCGTCAGGACGGGAAGTGGTATTTCGTCAACGGCGGGCCGGTCAAGACGCGGCCGTTTGTCCGAGAGGAGCCCAAGGTGGGGCGCAACGATCCGTGTCCATGCGGAAGCGGCAAGAAGTACAAGAAGTGTTGCGGTACTACCTGACGTTCATCGTCACGGTCCTGCTGGTCGGGTCCGCCGCGTTGGCGGGCCCGATCGAAGATGTCGACTCCGGCAACGTCGACACCGGCGGCGTGGTCGATCTCGAGACGCGGAACCTCGTCGAGGTTCCCCTCATCCGGCGCGACGGATGGTTCGCGCGCGGCATCAGCGCACTGATCACGCGCAAGGATCCCGCCGCCGACGCATCGGCCGGGTCGCGCACGCAGCTGGCGCGCGACCGCTTCCTGCTCTACACCGGCCTGGGAATCCATCGCATCCACATCATCGGCCGCACGGCGTTCGGGACGGTCGTCCCCGATTCGACGCTGTCGGTGATGGAGGAACCCGCCGACAGCCTGATCACGCGGGCGTCCGCGGTCGAGCGGCTGTTGAACTCTGCGGCCGCCGGCACCCGGGACGCGGTGATCCGCAACTTCCTGCTCTTCGATGAAGGCGACGTCCTGGACCCGTTCCTGATCGCCGACAGCGAGCGGCTGCTGCGGCGGCAGACGTATATCCGCGACGCGAGGATCGAGGTCATCCCGCGTCCCGATCGGCCGGGGCAGGTGGACGTGATCGTGCTCGTGCGCGACCGCTGGCCCTGGGGCGTCAATGCCGACGTCCAGTCGGCCGACCGCTACGACATCGCGTTCTACCATCGGAACATCGGCGGGCTCGGCTGGAACCTCGAGGCGCAGCTTTTCTACGAGCGGAACCGGTCGCCGGAGACGGGGTGGCGCCTGCGGACCTCGGCGACCAATCTCGCCGGCAGTTTCATCGACGTGGCGGTCGTCAACCGCGACACCTGGGATCTCGAGCGGACCGTGGTGACGGCCGACCGGGATTTCACGTTCCCGGATCTGCGCCTCGTCGGCGGCGGGGAACTGCGGTCCACCACGGACCGGAATCACGACCTCCTGCCCGAAGGCGTCGCGCTGCGTTCCCGTGTGCGTGGCGCGTGGGTGGGGTGGGGTTTTCGCCTGCGGGAGGCGGACCAGCTCGGACATCGTCGTCTGCGGTTGGTTCCGTCGGTCGGCGTGACGCACCTGGACTATCAGGATCCGCCCCGCTGGTACGGCGACCAGAACGACTGGCGCGACCACACCCGCTACCTCGGGCAACTCACGCTGTCGGGATTCGACTACTACACCACGAGTCTGGTCTACGGATACGGTGAGACCGAGGATCTGCCGTCCGGGCTCTGGACGGCGGTCGTCGGCGGCTGGGAACATGGAGAACTGGAGGACCGGTTCTACCACGGCGTGCGCGCGATCTGGCCGCGGTTCCTGAGCGGTCACCGGTACTTGACGGTCGACGCGTCGTGCGGCGGATTCCGGCGCAACGGCCGATTCGAGGACGGCTTGCTGGATCTGCGGGTGTCGGGAATCAGTCCGCTGCGCCGGCACGGTTACGGTCACTGGCGGCACTTCTTCCAAGTGCGGTACACGCTGGGCATCAACCAGGACGACCGCGACGGGCTGCGCCTGGACACCGCCGTGCTGCGCGACCTGGACAACGAACTGCTGGCCGGCAACCAGCGGCTCGTCGCCGGCGGCGAGTCGGTGCTGTTCACGCCGTACGCGATCTTCGGCTTCAAGGTCGCGGCGTTCGGCTATGGGTCGGGAGGGTTCATCTCCAAGCGGAAGGACGCCGTCTTCGAGCAACGCCTGCACACCGATGTCGGCGTGGGGTTGCGGCTGCACAATCCCAACCTGGTGATCCCGACGGTGGAGCTACGGGTGGCAGTCGTGCATTCGGACGACCACTGGGATCCCACGGTGACCTTGCGCATGGGGGAGATCAAGTTCCTGTCGCGCGATCTGCCGGGCGCCAAACCGTCGATCCTGCCCTATCGCTGAGTCTGGATCTTGGCAAGCACGCAGCCGAGCGGGTATGTTTGCTGCCGAAAGGAGCCGCCATGCGCCAGATCGTCACCACCCGTCGGGGCGGACCAGAGGTTCTCGAGGTCCGCGAAGCGCCGATCCCGGAGCCGGGGTCCGGCGAGGTTCGCGTGCGGACCGCGCTGGCCGGCGTGAATTTCGCCGACGTCATGGTGCGCCTGGGCCTTTATCCCGACGGCCCGACGTTGCCGGCGGTGCTCGGCTACGAGTTGAGCGGCGTCATCGACGCGGTCGGCGAGGGCGTGCCGGATGCGCGGCTGGGCGAGCGTGTCGTGGCGCTCTGCAACTTCGGCGGCTACAGCGAACAGATCTGCCTGCCGGCCGGGCGCGTGTTCCCGGTGCCGGAGGGCGTGACCTTCGAGGCGGCCGCGGCGCTGCCGGTCATCTTCCTGGTCTCCTCCCTCATGCTGCACGTGCTGGCGCCGGTGCAGCCGGGCGACCGCGTGCTCGTGCACTCGGCGGCCGGCGGCGTGGGCCAGGCGGCCGGGCAACTGGTGCGGCTGGCGGGCGGCGAGGTGCTCGCGTCCGCGTCGCCGCTCAAGCACGACCTCCTGCGCGAACAGGGCTGCGCGCTGGTCTTCGACAGCCGCGAGCGGTCGTTCGCGCGACGGGTGCGGCAGGCCACCGAGGGCCGCGGTTGCGACATCGCGCTCGAGCCGCGCCACGGGCGCTGGATCATGGAGAGCTACCGCGCGCTGGG
>CAZJMO010000104.1:6992-7371 GCA_964547085.1 uncultured Fibrobacteraceae bacterium
GCACGGTTTCGCCAGCGCTGCAGAGGGCCGCGCGGGCATCGTCGGCGCGTTGCGGACACTGGCGCAGGTGCCGTGGCTGACGCTGAACCCCGTCCGCCTGATGAACGACAACAAGGGTGTCGCGGGCGTGAACCTGGGGCGGATGTGGGACCAGATGGACCGCTTCGAGATCTGGATGCGACAGCTGTTGACCTTGCTGCAGGCGGGCGACCTCGCGCCCACGCTCGACCGCATCTACCCGGCCGACGAGGCCGGCGCGGCGCATCTGCGGCTGCAGCAGCGACAGAATGTCGGCAAGGTACTGCTGGACCTCCCACCCGGGGGCGGCGCGTGAAGAGCTCGGCCGCCGGCGGTACCAGCGAGCACGTACGGGGTGGTG
>CAZJMO010000104.1:7381-9916 GCA_964547085.1 uncultured Fibrobacteraceae bacterium
GATCGTCAGCGCGGCTGCGACGATTAATACCAGAAACAGGATGTTGGTCAGCTGACCGCGAAGAGTTTGCTTCATCCGTGCATCATCACCAGCGAGGCCGGACCGGCGCTGGACCGCTGCCTCGCGTCGTTGTCGTTCTGCGACGAGGTCGTGGTGCTCGACCAGCACAGCACCGACGAGACCGCGGCGATCTGTGCGCGGCACGGCGCCCGGCTGGAGCAGACCGAGTGGCTGGGCTTCGGACCCACCAAGCAGAAGGCGGTCGACCTCTGCACCAACCGCTGGGTCCTGAGCATCGACTCCGACGAGCAGGTGACCGACGCGTTGCGCGCGGCGATTCTCGCGCTGCCGGACGAACCGACCGCGGCGGCCTACGAGATCAACCGGCTGAGCCGATTCCTGGGCCGCTGGATCCGTCACTGCGGCTGGCACCCGGACTGGGTCGTGCGGCTCTTCGACCGCGAACGCGCGCGGTTCGACGAGAAGCCGGTCCACGAGGCCATCCACGCCGACGGCGAGGTCGGGCGGCTGGGCGGGCTGCTCGAGCACGAATCCTACGCCACCATGGAGCAGTACATCGGCAATCTCTACCGCTACACGACGGTCGCCGCGGCGGAGATGCACGCGCGCGGGCGTCGTTGCGGTCCGGCGGGCGCGGTGCTGCGTTCGCAGGCCGCGTTCTGGCGGATGTGGCTGCTGCAGGGCGGGCTGCTCGACGGCTGGGCCGGGACCGTGCTCTGCCACGGCTCGGCGTTCTACGTGCTGAGCAAGTACGTCAAACTCTGGCGGCTGGGGCGCTCATGAAGGTGCTTCTGGCGCGATGCGATCGTCTCGGAGACCTGGTCCTGGCGCTGCCGGCCTTCGCCTGGCTGCGCACCGTGCGGCCGGACTGGGAGATCCACGCGCTGGTCTCGCCGGGCGCGGTCCCGCTGGTGGAGCACGACCCCTCCATCGATGCGTTCTACACCTGGGACGGGGGCGACGCGGTCGCCCTGGTGGAGCGGCTCGCGGGCGAATGCTACGACGCCGTCGCGCTCCTGCAGTACCAGACCCCGCTGGCGCGTCTGCTGCGGCGATCCGGGATCCGGAGGCGGTACGGGCCGCTGTCGAAGTTGTCGAGCCTGATCCTGCTGAACCGGGGCCGGTGGCAGCGCCGCTCGCGGGTCCAGCGCCACGAGCGCGACTACAACATCGACCTGTTGAAGCCCCTGGCGGGGCGGTCGATCGATCCGGTGACGCCGTCGGACCCGGTCGTGCATGTGGGCGACGAGCAGCGGGGCGTCGGACAGCGGTTCCGATCCACGGAAGCTCCGGGAGCCGAGGTCGTCGCGTTCGTCCATCCGGGATCGGGAGGGTCGGCCCTGGACTGGAGTCCGGAGGATTTCGCGGCGACGGCCAACGCCCTGGGTCGGCGCCCAGGCTGGCGCGTGTTCGTCACCGGCAGCCATCACGACCGCTTGACCATCGACACGCTGGCGCCGCATCTGGATCCCGAGGTGGAGGTCATCGCCGAGCGTTATCCGCTGCGGGATTTCCTGGGCGTGCTCACCGCGGGCGACGTCATGATCGCGCCGAGTACGGGGCCGTTGCATGTGGCGGCGGCGCTGGGGCTGGCCGCGGTGGGGCTGTACCCGCCGGCGCCCACGATGAGTCCGCGCCGCTGGGGACCTCTGGGGCCGTGGTCGCGGGCGCTGACGCCGCCGGTGGATTGCCCGTCGCGCAAGCATTGCCTTCTGGAGCACTGCCTGCTCCACAACTGTCTCGCGGGGATCCGACCCGCGCAGGTGATCGAGACTGCGACCGCGTTGGTCGCGCAGCGGCAACGGGATCGGGCCTTGACCGACCCCGTGGCCTGAATCCGAGGAGAACCGAGCCATGTCGTATCGCGCCATCGTCCGTGCAGCGCTGCTGCTGGTCGTCCTGACCGTCGCCTTCGCCGGTGATGTCCTGGCCGCCAACAACCAGGCCGACCCCGCGTCGATCGATCCCCTGGCCACGGCCCGGATCTACCGCGCTCGTGCCGACAAGCTCGGCGCCAAGGGCAATCTGCCGGCCGCTTGGCGCACCTACGACAAGCATCTCGACGACGCCGACGCGGAGTCGCTGTCATCCGAGGCGCTCGCCGACCTCGAGAGCGAGGGATTGCGTCTGGTGAATCGGGCGACCCTGCTGCACGAGGTCAAGGATTCCCGCGGCGCGCTGGAGAATCTGTTGGGCCGGTACGACCGGACGCTCCGCCGGCTCGCCGCGCTCATGGACGTGGATCTGGCGCCGGAGTTGACCGGCGACACGGCGGGCGAACGTGTGCTCTCGCTACTCGAGACGCAGCGGCTGGAACGCCAGGTGCTGCTGGACAGCCTGCGCGTCGAGAACCGACGGTTGCGGGAGCTGACCGGAGGACGGGTGGCGGCCCAGGACTCGGTCATCACGCAATTGCGGGTGGAGTTGAGCGCCGTGCGCCAGCAGCTCTGGGAGACCGAGTTGCGCGCGGGCGTCGCGGAGGCCGATCGCTCGGCCGCCGAATCGGCGCTGTCG
>CAZJMO010000105.1:0-495 GCA_964547085.1 uncultured Fibrobacteraceae bacterium
ACAGCCTCGGTTGTCGACCTGGATCCCGGCCTCGGTGTCGGGGCATGCGTCGCGATCGTCGGGGACGCCGTCGCCGTCGTTGTCCAGGTCGGGGCAGCCGTCGTCGTCCTGGAAGCCGTCGCGGTCCTCGGCCTGGTCGGGACAGGCGTCGTCGGCCTCGGTGATGCCGTCACCGTCGTTGTCGGGGTCAGGGCAGCCGTCATCGTCCTGGAAGCCGTCGCGGTCCTCGGGATCGAGCGGGCAAGGGTCGTTCTCGTCGGCGATGCCGTCCTGGTCGTTGTCGTAGTCCGGGCAACCGTCTTCGTCCATGAAGCCGTCGTAGTCCTCGGCGGCGCGGGGACAGCGGTCGAACCTGTCGACCAGGCCGTCGTTGTCGGTGTCGGTCGGGCCGCCGAACCAGAACGTGGCGCCCACGAAGCCCTGGACAAGGCCTTTGTTGGCGTCGACGTACGCGGGATCACGGGAGACGTTCCAAGTGCTGAGGCCGAGGTTATC
>CAZJMO010000105.1:505-5546 GCA_964547085.1 uncultured Fibrobacteraceae bacterium
GCGACAACGTGCACACCGTCGATAAGATTCTCAAGGTCGTTTCCGGGCAGGATGTGGTAACGTCCGCCGAGGCGCAGGCTGAAGTTGTCGGCGACGAACCACTCGACGCCCAGCTCGGCGGCGATGGTGACATCGGTGCGCTGCAGCTTGTGGTAGGAACCGTCCTCGGTGCCGTATCCCTGCACGGTGGTGCCCGTGGGGAAGAATCCGCTGTCCTTGTTCTCCATGACGCGCCAGGCGGTCACGCCCACGCCGACGCCGATGAAGGGGCGGACGCCGGCGTCCGGAAGGAACATGTACTGGAGATTGAATGTCGGGTTGTGGATCTCGGTGTAGAGGTTCCGGAAGGCGTTGGTCGTCAACCCGGCGTCCTCGTTGGGATCCTCGACACCGGGGCGCGCCGTGCCGTAGCGATAGGACAGCTCTGCGTTCCAGTGGGACGACAGGTTGCGGCGGAGGGAGAGGCCCGCGAATTGATCGACATTGGAGTGGTCCCAGTAGCCCTCGACCAGTTTCCAGAGGCCGCTTTCCAGCTGCACGCCCCAGCGGCCCTCGATGTCGTCTGCCGCTGCGGGAAGGACCATGACCGCCGCCAGGGCGATGACGGTCAACGTCGTCAGGAACCGGTGCATGTCCTCGTCTCCTCGTTCCAGTTGGATGATGTCGTTCACCGGGTGGACCGGATGCGAAGGATCCTAGTGCGGTGACGACCGTTTGGCAATACCCTGAACGCCAGCGGGTTTTCACCACAGTGGTTGGGTACTAGATTTTCCGAAAAGGGAGGTCGGGTGAATGCGTATCGGCACCCGCGGCAGCGATTTGGCACTCTGGCAAGCGCGCACCATTCGCGCCATGCTGGCTGAACGGGCTGGTGTCACGGCGGAACTGGTGATCCTCGATTCCCCCGGTGACCGTGATCGCGGCCGCAGCCTGGCCGATCTCGGCGGCATCGGCGCGTTCACGCGGGAGATCGAAGCGGCCCTGCTGGCGGGGGATATCGACATTGCTGTCCACTCGCACAAGGATTTGCCGACCGAGTCCCCGGAGGGACTGGTCGTGGCCGCCGTGCCGCCTCGCGGGCCGGTGCGCGACGTGCTGGTGGTCCGGCCGGAAGCGCACGATCCGGCCGCTCCGGGCCTGCCGCTGCGCCGTGGCGCGGTCGTCGGCACGGGCTCGGCCAGGCGGCGTTGCCAGGTGCTGGCGTCGCGACCGGACCTGACGATCGCCGATCTGCGCGGCAACGTGCCGACTCGCCTGGACAAGCTGGCCCGGCGCCACCCGGGCGACTGGAACTACGACGCCATCGTCCTGGCCGAGGCCGGGCTGGTGCGTCTGGAGATCGATCCGGCGCCGCTGGTGCCGGTGATCCTCGACCCGGAGCAATTCATTCCGGCGCCGGCGCAGGGTGCGCTGGCGGTCCAGGTCCGCGCGCAGGATCTTGCGGATCCCGACGCGGCGCTGTCGCGTGCGATGGCCGCGATCGACGACGCCGAGACCGCGACCTGCGTCGCGGCCGAACGCGGTGTGCTGGCGGCGTTGCCCGGGGGCTGCAATCTGCCCCTGGGCTGTCTGGCCTCGGTCACAACCGACGGGATCGTGTTGCGCGCGGTCCTGGAACGATCCGGACGCGGGCTGATTCGAGCCGAGACCCTGGCGCCGGATCCGGCCGCGGCCGCTGCCGATATTCTCAAGAAACTGACGGGCGAACCCAATCGTTAGAGGAGCATCCATGAGCCACGAGCACGACAATCTCGACGAAGATCTCGAAATTCCCGCTCCCGGTCTGCACCGCCCGCGCCGTCTGCGCCGCGGTTCGCCCATGCGCGACATGACGGCCGAGACCCGCCTGCACCCGGACATGTTCTGTCAGCCGCATTTCGTGCTGCCCGGCACCGATCGGCGCGAGGATATCGGCGCCATGCCCGGCATCGTGCGCGAATCGGTCGACAACCTGCTCAAGACCGTGGAGGCGGATCTGAAGCTGGGCATCCGCCACGCGCTGCTCTTCGGCCTGCCCGCCGACAAGTCGCCCGAGGGCGAGAGCGCCCTGGATCCGGAAGGCCCGGTCCCGACGGCGATCAGTGCGCTCAAGGACGCCTTCGGCGGCGATCTCCTCGTTTCGGCCGACATCTGCCTCTGCGCCTACACCGACCACGGCCACTGCGGCTTGATCGAGGACGGGGAAGTCTGCAACGACGCCACGCTGCCGCTCCTGGCCGGCATGGCGTCGGTCTGCGCCCTGGCCGGCGCGGACATCGTCGCACCGTCGGACATGATGGACGGTCGTGTCGGCGCGATCCGTGTGGGTCTGGATCTGCAGGGCCTGGAGAACGTGGCCATCATGAGCTACAGCGCCAAGTACGCGTCGGCGTATTACGGGCCGTTCCGCGAGGCGGCGGACAGCGCGCCCAGCTTCGGCGATCGCCGCAGCTACCAGATGGACCCGCGCAACGCGCGCGAGGCCCTGCGCGAGGTCCAGCTCGACATCGAGGAGGGCGCCGACATCGTCATGGTCAAGCCCGCGCTCGCGTATCTCGACGTGATCCGCCGCGTGCGCCAGGCCGTCGATGTTCCGGTCGCCTGCTACAACGTCAGCGGCGAGTACTCCATGGTGAAGGCCGCCGCGGAACGTGGCTGGGTGGACGAGCCTCGCGTGGTGATGGAGAACCTGCAGGCCATGGTGCGGGCGGGGTCCGACATCCTGATCACGTACCACGGGCGCGACGTGCTCCGGGAGGGGTGGCTGTGAGCGGGAAGAAGCTGTCGCGAGAGCGGTCGTCGGCGTTGTACCGACGCGCGTGCGAGCTGATGCCGGCGGGCGTGAATTCGCCCGTGCGGGCGTTCGGGAGCGTGCACGGGGATCCGCTGTTCATCGAGCGCGGCGAGGGCGCCTACCTCTGGGATGTCGACGGGAACCGGTACCTGGACTGCTGCGGCTCGTGGGGGCCGCTGATCCTGGGCCACGGGCACCCGAAGGTGCTGGAGGCGGTCGAGGGCGCCGTGCGGCGCGGGATGACCTTCGGCGCGCCGTGCGAGGCGGAGATCGAGCTGGCCGAACTGGTGGTCGGCGCGTATCCGGGCATCGACCGCGTCCGTTTCGTCAGCAGCGGGACCGAGGCCGTGATGTCGGCCGTACGTCTGGCGCGGGGGTTCACCGGGCGTTCGCTGATCGTGAAGTTCACCGGCTGCTACCACGGGCACAGCGATGCGTTGCTGGTTGCCGGCGGGAGCGGACTGGCGACGTTCGGAGAGAGCAGTTCGGCGGGCGTGCCCGAGGGCGCCGTCGCCGATACGGTCGTGTTGCCGCTGGACGACGAGGCCCTGGTGCGCGCGCTGTTCGCCGAGCGCGGCGGGGACATCGCCGCGGTGCTGATCGAACCGATGCCGGCCAATGCAGGGCTGCTCGTGCAGCGTCGGGAGTATCTGCAGGTGTTGCGGGACCTGACGCGGGAGCACGGCGCGCTGCTGATCCTCGACGAGGTGATCTCCGGATTCCGATTGGGGATGGACGGTGCGGCGGGTCGCTACGGCCTGACGCCCGATCTGGCGACGTTCGGGAAGATCATCGGCGGCGGAATGCCGGTGGGCGCGTTTGCCGGACGGCGGGAGATCATGGAGCATCTGGCGCCGCTGGGAAAGGTCTACCAGGCGGGCACGCTGAGCGGCAACCCGGTGGCGATGGCGGCCGGAACGGCGGCCTTGCGGGTGCTGACGGAAGAGGATGTCCACGCGCGGCTGGAGCGCTTCGGCGCGTCGCTGGAGGCTGCGGTGGCACCGGCGGCCCGGGAGGCCGGCTGCGTGCTGGTGCGGGCGGGGTCGATCTTCTGGCTGGGGATGCAGGCTGCGGCTCCGCGGCGGGTGGAAGACATTCGCGGCGACGGGATGACGCGGTACGCCGCGCTGCACGAGGCGGCACTCGAGCGCGGCGTGTACATGGCGCCGTCGGGGTGGGAAGTCGGGTTCCTGAACGCCGCCATGACGGAGGACGACCTGTCTCGTCTGGGCGAGACGCTGGTCACGCTCCTGCGGGGGCTCGCCTGAGCCGACCTGCTCAATCGTCCACGCAGGCGTCCAGGGCGGCGGCCAGTTGTCCGGCCTGGCGTCTGCGGTCGAATTCCTCGGGAATGTTCAAGGACGACTCCAGAGGCCCTTGCCGTTCCTGCCACTCCCGGAAGCCGTGGGCGAGAGCCCGGCAGGCCGCGTCGTGGTCGGGGGCGGTGATGACCGTGCCGTCGCCGACCTTGTCGATCATCGCGCTGGCTTCTCCCTCGGGCGTGAAGGCCAGCAGGGGTCGGCCGGTGGCCAGGTACTCGAAGAGCTTGGCCGGAATGGTCCCCGACTCCGAGGCGCCGAAACCCAGGATCAGCAGCAACATGTCGGCCGCCCACAACTCCGACAGGACGGTGTGGTGGGGACGATGGCCGCAGAACTCCACGACCTTTTCCAGGGGCGTGCCGCGGACCTTGTCCTGGTGCTGGCTGACGTTGCCGATGAAGCGGACGACCATCTGCGGTCCGGCCTCCGGGTGCTCGGACAGGAACCGCTCGAGCGCCTCGAAGAAGAACGCCGGATCCCGCAGGCCGTAGAGGCTGCCCAGGTGCAGGATCGTGAAGCGGTCGTTCCTGCGGTCCGGGAAGGGCACGTCCCGGAAGTCGTCCGGATCCAGGCCGTTCAGGATCGCCGTCATGCGTTGCGGGTCCAGGCCGGGGTTCCGGGTGCGGAGCTGCCGCATGAACGTCTCGGTGGCGCCGACGATCCAGCGGGATCGCGACAGGACCCATTTCTCCAGCCCGCGGTCGAAGGCCCTGGCCAGCGGCAGCCGGGGAATCAGGTGGTAGCGGGGGCCTTGCGTCCACAGATCCCGGAAGTCGACCACGTGCGGGATTCCGGCCAGCACCGAAAGCCACGTCCCCACCAGATGCGTCGATGGCGGCGGCGACGTGGTCACCACCGCCCGGATGCCTTCCCGACGGACGGCCTTCAAACCCTCGCCGACGGCGAAGGGAACCCAGGCCGCGTTCTGGTCGGGCGTCGCGAGCGA
>CAZJMO010000105.1:5556-9907 GCA_964547085.1 uncultured Fibrobacteraceae bacterium
GAGGCGCTGTTTCAGGCCGGGGCTGCCGGTTGATGCTCCCGCCTCGCGGTTGTTCGCGTTGCGGGCAACGGGGCGCGGTCCCGACATCGGGGTCGCCGTCGCCGCGTCCCGGCTCCGGAACCGCTCCCACCACAGGAACGGCTCGGGATTGCGGGCGCGGTAGACCGCGAGGTCGTCACGCAGGTCTTCTGCGAGTCTGGGGTCGAAGGACTCGTTGGATCCGCCGCGGACCGTCAGGACCACCGGCTGCCAGCCGTGTTGAGGCAGGAACTTGCAGAACTTGATGACCCGGTAGACGCCCACGGCGGCCATCGGAGGGAACACCCGGGTGACGATCAAGACCTTTTTCATGGGCGGCGGATTCACTTTCGGTTTTCGGCGGCCCGGATCAACGATTCCACGATGATCCTCTCCAGGTCCAGCGACACCTCGAGCGGCGTGTCCAGGTTGTAGTCGTCCTCGTAGACGAAGCTCTCCTTTTCCCGGTAGGCGTAATGGTGCCACACCGGGGAGAACTCCGAGATGAGGAAGCGCCCGTCCGAGACCATCAGGTCGATGTTCAGCCAGCTGGCGCCCAGATCGTCGGCGAGGCGGACGGAGAGGTCGAGCGCTTCCTGCGGAACGTTGCCCCAGACCCCGATGCCGCCGTCGTCGATGTTCGTCTTCCACATGTTCTTGTTGGCCTGCAGGCGCCAATGGGCCTCGACGACCCGGCCGTCGCCGGTGACCGTCTTGAGGTCCCGGTCGATGGTGATGAACTTCTGGGCGAGCAGCGGCGAGGAGAAGAACGGGTACTGCATGTTCCGCGCCTTGATCAGCAGGTAGTAGAACATCCGCTTGCTGATCATGCCCAGGAGACGTGCCGCGGCGCCGCGGTGGAAGAGGTCCATCTGCGACATGCGGAACATCGCCATCAGGTCGGCGCGGCGGGTGATCCGGAACACCGATCCGCCCCCGGCGCCGAAGCGGTTCTTGACGACCATGGGGTAACCCAGGCGCGACTCCGCCAGATCCACCGCGTCGCGCGACAGCAGCGGAATGGTCTCGGGGATGGGATAGTCCCGCGTCTCGAGGAAGAGGAATTGCCGGTACTTGTCGTTGTAGTAGCGGATGACCCTTGGGTCCGGGTAGATCTTCAGGTGGGGGAACGTCTCCTGGATGAAGACGAGGTTGTCCCGGACTTCCTGCAACGCCAGCGGATGGGTGTCCGAGTACTGGAACGAGGGATAGTGGATCAGGAAATCCACGCCGGCGTAGTCGTAGGTGATCCACTCCTGGCCCTTGAAGCTGAGCACGTCGCATTCGACGCCGTAGTGCTCGAGCTTGCTCCGGAAGGCCGTGAACCTCTCCACCGATTCGATCAGTACCGCTTTCAATGCGTTCCCCGTTTCCCTCGTCTTGATGACCGTGCACGATCCGTTTCGCGCCGGATCAGCCCGGCGCGCGTTCCACGATTCAGGTGATCTCCACGTCTCCGTGCGATACGAACCAGCCTCCCGGTCGCGACAGCAGCTCGGGCGACCGGTCCGAGAACGGGCGCACCAGGAAAGGCTGGCCCGCGCCGCGGTTCAGGGGGTTGCCGATGAAGCCGCGCCGGGTTGCGGGCGGCACGGTCGACCAGATCCCGACCCAGGCGCCGGGAAAGGTCCGGCGCCACAGAGGCAGCCACGGCGCGACATCCGCGGGCCCGTCGAGTCCCAGGACATCGAGGACGAACAGCCGGTTCGGGTCGGCGTCGAAACGGCAGATCGCCAGACCGCGGGGTCGGCCGTCTTCCTCGTGGAGGAAGTAACGGTAGCGACGCAACGGGCTGTCCAGGTAGCGCCAGCGGAGATAGGCCGGTGATCGTTCGACCCACAGGCGCGCCGGCGGTGCGATGGGTGACCAGTCCGCGGGACGCTCTCCGAGGAACGCGTCCAGCTCGTCCCTGTCGATCTCCCTGGTCCCGGCGCGCGGGGTCTTGGCGACCCGGGATCCGCTTCCGCACCAGATCACGAAGTCCTTGGAGAAGAGGCTCCGGAATCCCAGCTGGCAGACACGGTCCTCCAGCGGCCCGGCGTCGCTCCAGCCCTTCCGTCTGAACCCGTGGGCGGCGGCCGGATTGGCGAAGTTGTAGCAGAAGTCGATCCCCTGGAAATGGTTCAGACCGAACTCGAGCAGCCGCGAGAAGACGCCCCGGCCGCGGTGGGACGGGTGCACCACGGGATCCACGTCGCGGCCGCCGACGAAGGTGCGGTCGCCCAGCCGGACGGTGCGACGGATCACGGAGTAGATGCCGACGATGTCGTTTCCGTCCTCGCACACGGCGATGCATGAAGGCGAGAGCGGGGCCTCCCGATGCAGCCAGCGAAAGCGCTCCAGGGTGAACCCGGGATCGTGCCCCGCCCGGATGAGGGCCAGGCAACGGTCGGTGTCTTCGGGCCGGAACAGGCGGAAGTCCAGCATCACGTCTCCCCGTACCCCTGCCAGTACCGTTTTCCGACACCGGTCTTTTTGCCGAGCAACACCCGCAAGCGGAAGAACAGGTGCTCCGCGCCGCACAGGACCCAGCGGAAATGCTGGCGGTCGTTCGAGATACAATAACGCGGCATGTGGAACGCGTCTCGCGGCAAGGCAGGATCCTGGTAGGCGAGATAGGCGCCCCGGAACCCGGCCCGACGCACCACCTGGACGGTCTCCGGCAGGTAGTCCGCCGGCCCTCCCTGCGGATACGCGAACCACGCGGTTCCTGGCAATCCGTGGGCCGCCAGTTCCCGGCGCGCGCCCGAGACCTCTTCGTCGGCCCGGTCCGCGTCGATCCGGGAGAGGATGGGGTGCGTCCGGGTATGGGCTCCCACCACGATGCCGGCGTTCGCCATCTCGTGCACCTGTTCCCAGGAGGCGGCGGCGTATTCCCGCGGCGGTGCCGGCGGAATGTCGACTCCGCAATCAGAGGCCAGGCGGGCCATCGTCGCTTCCTTTTCCTCGTCGGTCACGAAGCGTAGCGGCGGTACGATGGCCGACCACAGATCGGCGCGTTGCTGCGGATCCCCGGGGTCGGCCTGCAGACGGCGTCGGCCCACGGAGAATTCCCGCCGGCCCGGCGGAGCATGGGCCAGGATGTAGGAGACACGGTCCCACCAGAACCAGGCGCGGCGGTCGACGAAGTCCGTCGTCACGAAGAGAGTGGCGGTCATGGATCGCTCGCAGAGCAGCGGGAACGCGACCTCGAAGAAATCCAGATAGCCGTCGTCCACGGTGATGACCACCGGCGGTCTGTCGGGCGCGGGGAGTTTCCCTTCGACGAAATCCAGTTCCTGGTCGGGATTCCAGGTTCGGTGGTGCTCCATGATGAAATCGAGTTGAGCCGCGAATTCCGACGCGCAGAGGAAGCGTTCGCCGGCCTGGCCGTCCGGGGAGAACCGGTGGTACATGAGCGTCCGGACGTGTTTTCTGGTCAAACGGCGGCAACATGCCTCGAAGCCGGGAAGGGCCAGCAACGTCGTTTTCAGTCTCGCTTTGATGCCGCTACTCCCGTCGTTGGTTCTCAGGTCGTCGTCGCGTCGGTCTCGAGGCTGCGGGTCAGCAGATGGAATTCCCGTTCCAGATTCGTCGTGATGTGCAGGAGGCTGATGGCCAGGCCGGCACAGAGCCACCAGTCGATCAGGTACAGCGAGTGCGCGAACGTCCCGTTCAGCATCAGCATGATCAGGTACAGCAACGTCCCGCGAGAGACCGCCCGCGTGTATCTGACCTCCTGCAGGAAGTTTCGCAACCCCTTCCGCTGCCGCGGGGGCGGAGCCGACCAACTGGTGAATTTCGTGATCCTCGTCGCCAGCCGTTCGAGGCGATGGTTGACCTGTATGAAACCGCGGACCAGCGCCGCCAGGAAGAAGCAGAAGATGAGAAAACCCTGGATGCCGAGGTGGGTCGCCGCCTGCAGCCAGAGGTTGTGCGTGTCCTGCACCCGGCCGAACTTGCGGATCCGGACCAGGATGAACGACTCGATTCCCACGCCCAGCGGATATTCCTTCAGGATGTCGATGGAGTCGCGGACGATCTGGATGCGCGTGTCCTTGGAGTGCCCGGCCTTCTCCTGGCCGCCGATGCTCATGAATCGTTCCTGGTACTGCTGGGGCATCGCCACCAGCACGACCGCTCCCATGGCGACGCCGAGCAGGACACCCCGCATCTTGTTGCCGCACATCAGCCACCAGAAACCCAGGACTCCGATCACGCCGACGTATCCCGCTCGCGAACCGCTGTAGACGATGCACGGAATGGCCAGCGCGCCGATGCCCACCAGCACCACCTTGTATGTTCGTGCCGTGGCTCGGCCACGCCGGGCTGGCGCTTGCGATCGGTGCCGGCG
>CAZJMO010000106.1:0-8498 GCA_964547085.1 uncultured Fibrobacteraceae bacterium
GCATTTAATTATTTGGCATATTTTGAGATACTTCAGCATCGTAGTAATGGAGTCGCTCCGCCATCCGGCGAGGATCCGCTGGAGGTCGTGCAGACGCTCCGGTTCGGCGGTTTGGCGATCATCCCGTTCGCGCCGGTCGACGGCAAGGTCGTAGAGGCCGAGCGGACGGCCGTCGCGGTGGGCGATGAGTTTCCAGCCGCGGCGTCGCACAGCCACGATGTCGGGACCGAAGGCCAGGGCCTCGGACAGGAGGACCCGGTCGGGATCGAATGCGCCGCCGGCGAGCGAGCGTCCGGTCAGGCCCGGAACGTCGGTCGCGGGCAGATGGAACGGCCCGGCGCCGAGGCCGTCGTCCACCGTCGGCGCCAGGTCGAGCAGCGCGACGGGTGCGTCGACGCGGTCCAGCGCGGGCACACCGGTGCCCCAGCTCGACCACGGCACATGGAGCAGCTCCTGGAACTGGGTATGGCCGTGCCCGATGCCGCGGACCAGGCGCGGGTCGTGGTCCCACGCGTGCGCTTCGGCGCCGTGGTCGCAGAATTCCTCGCCGTGGTCGCTGAACACCGTGTAGAGCGTGTTTCCGGTCAGGCCCCAGCGGTCCAGGCGGGCGCAGAAGCGACCGATCGCACGGTCGATCTGGCGGACGCAGGCGCGATAGACGGCGCGCTTGAGGGCGCGGGCTCGACGGGCCTCGTCGGGCAGGGGCCAGCCGCAGAGGCCCAGGTGCGTCTGCGGCCGATCGGGATCGCCCCAGGCGGCGAGGTGGCGCAACTCGCGGGCGGTGGGCGCGGTCACGTCCAGCGCCGAGAGCTCGGGCCGGAGCAGGTCGTCGGGAGGCGTCGTGGGTTCATGGGGGTCGTTCAGCAGCACGAAGCAGAAGACCGGCCGGTCGGCGTGGCGGCGGATCCATTCGGCGGCGACCTGCAGGAGGTCGTCCGCCGGCAGGTTGCGGTAGTGATGCTCCTGGAACGTTTCGGCCAGCCCGAAGGCGAAGAACTGGTTGGCGTAAAAGGCGGCGGTGCGGTAGCCGCGACCGGCGAGGTGCCTGGCCAGGGTGACCGTGCCGGCGGTCAGGCGGTTCGGGGGCTGCGTGTCCATGTTGCGCACCGCGCCGTCCAGCCGGGCGCCGTGCAGCGAGGGCATCAGGCCGGTCAGGGCGCCGGCGAACGACGGCAACGTCCACGGTGCCGGCGCGGCGACATCGGCGAAATCGACCCCGCCGGCGGCCAGTGCGGCCAGATGCGGCGTCAGTTCGTCGCCGACATGGTCCCTGCGCAACGTGTCCACACCCACGCTCACCAGGTTCGGGGGCCCCTCCCGGCGCGGCGAAAGATGCGATGGACGAAAGGGTCGCAAGGCGACGCGGCGTAGACGCTCGAGACGGGCGCGGAGCCGCTGTTTGCGGGTGATGGAAGCGAATGGGGCGTGCGGCGTGGACATGTATTCTCCGGTCGAAAGCTGGACACGACGGCGATCAGGCTCTTAACTTCGCCGCCATGAAGCTGGTGGACTATACAACACAGGATGCGCTCGTGCCGCGACTGGTTTGTGCCGATCTCGGTGGACGCCGCAACATCCTAACAACGGCGATGGCCGGCGCCGGGCTGGTCCGCGATCCCGTGGTGCTGGTGCGGGACGTGCTGCAGCGGGAGACCGAGGGCGGCACCGCGCTGCCGGAAGGACTGGTGCTGCCGCACTCGCGGAGCACGACAGCGCCGGACGTGTGTCTGGCGGTGGCGACCCTGGCTCGGCCCGTGCTCGCCCGCGACAGCGACGACCAGGACCGTCCCGTGGATGTGGTCGTGCTGTTGACCGGTCCGCCCGGCGATCCGCGCGCCATGCTGCGCGTGCTGGCCCGTCTGGCGCGGGAGGTTCGCGCCGCCGACCTGCTGCGGCGTCTTCGCGGGGCGGCCACGCCCCGGGCCATGGCCGCTGTCTTGGCGGGCATCGAGAGCGATCAAGCCTGAATATCCCGCCTCTGTGATACGTATTTTCCCGGTGACCTCTTGCTTTTCTTATACCGATGGGCTTACTCTGTCCAACCTCTATTCACCGGGGATGCACCCTCGTCTCCGGTTTCGGGCGCAACGGCGCCATCTGCTGACCGATTTCACGGGAGAGTCCTCCATGTCAAGAATCCGGAGTATCGCGTTGCCCGTTCGGGCTCTGCTGCCGGTTCTGGCGCTGACGCTGCTTTGGCCGACCGCGTCGGCCCTGGCCCAAGGCGCCGCCGATCACCTGCTTCTCGGCGAAGTGGTGGTGATGACCCGCGCCGACCGTATCGAAATGTTCGGGAGCCCGTTCATCGAGGTCGTCAACCCGACCGACGCGATCGTGGACCTTTCCGACGTCTACCTCTGCACCGGCCACGACGCCTCGCTGGGCCAGCTCTACTGGAACATGGTGACCGGCGAGAACCTGGGCGGAGGCACGTCGGGCAACGTGCACTGCAAGTTCCCGGCGGGGGCGACCCTGGCCGACGGACAGGCGCTCGTGATCTCCATCAACGGCAGCGCCGAGTTCCAGGTGGCCTACGGCTTCCTGCCCGACTTCGAACTCTACGAGGACGGCTCGGATCCGGACGCGGTGGCGGAGATGGTCGAGGTCGTGCCGGGTACGATCCGCGCCGGGCTTGGCTCCGCGGACACCAACGTGCCGGCGTTGAGCAGCATTTCGGACAGCATCGTGCTGTATCGCTGGGACGGCGAGAGCGACCTGGTCGAGGACCTGGACTATCTGGTCTGGGGCTCGGACACGCGTTACCGCGTGGACAAGACCGGTGTGGCGATGGACGGCCCCGACGACGGTGACGTCGCCTCGTCCTACCTCGCCGACACCGCCGTTGCGAGCCAGATCTCGGCCGGAGCGGCGCATACTTTCGGCCAGGCGTTCAAGCGCGTGGACACGACCGAGAGCGGCGAGGCACAGAGCGGCGGCAACGGCGCCACGGGCCATGACGAGACCAGCGAGGCTCTGGCCACGAGCTGGGCCAACGACGCGGCGCAGGACCCGCCCGGCCCGCCGGCGACGTGGTTCCCCGCAGCGCCCATCGTGACCGACGGCACGGTCGGCGATTTCTACGCCGATATGCCCACCAGCATCGAGTTGACGGCCGTCGCGGTGGATATCGTCGACGGCATGAGCGTGTGGTACACCGTGGACGGCGGCGCCCTGGCCTTCGTCGACGGCAGCGACCAGGGTGACGGCAACTGGCAAGCGGAGATTCCCGCCCAGAGCGCCGGCGCGGTCGTCGCCTGGTACGCGATGGTGTCCGGCTCCGACGGCGGCCAGGCGATCTGGCCCGCCGGCGGCGACAAGCTGCCCGCGACCGTCACCGTCGCCGGCGTGCCCGCGCCGGAGATCACCAGCGCGGTCGCCGGTGCGGCCGTGGCGGATTATCCCTGCACCGTCACCGTCCAGGTGACCGCGGTGAACCAGGAACTCGGCGGCACCTTGTACTACGCCGTCGACGGCGGCGCGTTCGAGGACACGCCGCTGACCGCCGACGGCACGACCCTGATCGGCGAGATTCCCGGTCAGGACGAAGGGACCGTGGTCGCCTGGTACGTGGTCGTCGAGGACAGCGACTTGCAGACCGACACCCATCCCGAGGGCGCCCCGACGACAGTCGAGGAGGTCACCTTCTCGCTCGCCAGCATGGGCCCGGCGAAGCTGCTCATCACCGAGGTCAACACCGGCCCCAACATCTTCCCGTCATTCACGGGAATGCTGCAGATCGCACCCGAGTTCATCGAGATCCACAACCCCAACGGGTTCGCGGTCAACATGAGCGACTTCTACATCACCGATGCGATCAACTACAACTTCAGCACGCAGGTGTACTGGGCCATCACCGACGGCTCGCCGTCGCAGTCCACCGTGGGCGGCGGCAATTACAACGACTTCACCGCTCGTTTCCCGGCCGATTTCATCATCGCCGCCGAGCAGACGATCGTCGTCTCGACGGCCAGCAGCGGCTGGTTCGAGCAGGTGTACAACAAGCTGCCCGACATCGAGTTGTACGAGGACGAGATGTCGGTGGAGGGCGTGCCCGAGATGCGGCCGGTCTTCGACCTCTCGACCGAGGATCGGCGCGAAGACAGCATCTTCACTCCGGATCGCGATCCCGGCAGCGACGAAATGCCGCGCGGCATCCCCGAGGTCGAGGAGCATTACGGTGAGCCGGTGATCCTGTACCACTGGGCACCGGGCGCTCCGACCGTGACGGACATCGACGTCTTCATGCTGGGCGAGGAGAAGACCGGCGCCTACGGCATCGGCTTCGACAAGAGCGAGGTTCCGGGCTACCAGCCGGACACCCCGATCCTGGACCAGGACTGGATCACCGACATGGACGAGACCGGCAGCGTGTCCTACACGCGCACCGACGCCGACGAGGGCACCCAGACCACAACAGGCGGCAACGGCGTGGACGGCCGCGACGAGACGAGCGAGAACTTGACCGAGACCTTTGCGCTGGTGTACCCGACGCCGGGCGTCTTCTTCGCCGGCCTCGAGGCCACCAACGACGTGTCCCTGACCGTGGAGCCCAAGACCTTCCTGCCCCTGATGGGCGAGACCTTCCCGATCAGCATGGTCTCCCTGGAGAACAGCGAGACCAAGCTGCGGATCCTCGACCTCGAGGGTCGGCTGGTGATCACGCTCTGGGACAGCCGTTTCGACGGCTCGGTCTCGGGCATTCCCGATTTCCCGACCGTCGTCCGTTGGGACGGCCGTGACGACACCTTCCGACAGGTCCGCGCGGGCATGTACATCGTGCACCTGCAGGCCGTGAATCGATTGACCGGCGACAAGATCGTCAAGACAGCACCCGTGGTCGTGGCCACGCGACTCAAGTAGCGGGGAGACGAAGCAATGGATCGCAAGATTGCCCTCATCATGATCCTGGCCGTGAGCGTTCTGGCCGCCCTGCCTGCCCTGGCGGCGTTCGAGAACATCATGGTCAGCCCTCGCGCCCGCGCCATGGGCGACGCCGGCGTGGCGGTGCCCGACGCACCGTTCGCCACCTACCTCAACCCCGCCGGCCTGTCGCGCCAGGCGGTCGCCGGGTCGGCCGGTCTGAGCTACGTGCAGCCGTACGGCCTGGACTTCAGCCACCTGTACTTCCTCGGCGGCGCCATCGCGCTGCCCGGCAACGGCGGCAACCTGGGCATCGGCCTGCGCCAGTTCCGGGTCGAGTACCAGGACGTCGATCTGCAGACGGAGACCACGCTGACCCTGTCGCACGGTCTTGTCCTGTTCGATGACGTGCACTCGTCGGTGTCCGTGGGTTACGGGCTGAACTTCTACCGGCTCGAGTTCGGTGAGACGATCGGCGGGCGCGACCCCGGCGACGAGCTCACCATGGGCGTGGACCTGGGTCTGCTGGCCGTCCTGCACGACCGCACGCGCATCGGCGTGATGATCCACAACCTGAACGCCCCCAAGATCGGCGAGGATAACGAGGAGATTCCTCAGCGCATCCACGGCGGCTTCGCCTACGAGCCGTACGCGGGCGTGGTGACCACGCTCGAGGCCGAGGTCATGACCGACGAGGCCACGCAGTGGCGCGGCGGCCTCGAGGTCGAGGTCGTGCCCAACTTCGACGTGCGCGCCGGGATCATGACCGAGCCCAACAAGCTCACGGCCGGCTTCGGCTACGAGTTCGGGGGCGTGGCCTTCAACTACGGGTTCTCCACCGGCGGCGGCGTGCTCGAAAGCACGCATCAGTTCGGGCTGATCGCGACGTGGGGTGGTGAGACGAAGTGATGCGACGCAAGACACCCAGCGGTTCGGTGACGGTGGCCCTCGTGCTGGGCCTGCTGTTGCTGGGCTGCGCCGGACCCCTGTCGCCGCCCGCTGCGGCGGCCGACGGCGGGAACGGTCGACCGGCCCTGGCCCAGGGCAAGCTGGATCTCAACAGCGCCTCGCTGGAACAGATCCTGTCGTTGCCCATTCCCGAGACGGTGGCCCGGTCCATCTACGACCACCGCACCTACGTGCGGTTCTTCGACGACTTCTACGACCTGCGCGACGTCGACGGCATGACGTCCGAGGTGCTGACGGCGCTCAAGCCGCTGGTGGCGGTGCTGCCGCCGCCGGAGGTCGATATGGCGATCGCGCGCATGGCTGCGAGCTATCGCCAGGTGCGCAACTATCTCGGCCAGGAAGGCTCCAACGAGGGTCTGGTGGACGAGTACTTGGACCTGCTCCAGGAACCGGGGAACGTCAACGATCTGGCCATCTTCGACCTGATGAGCTGCCAGAACGTCTCGCCGGTGGACGCCGCCAACATCATCAAGGCGCGCGAGCGTCTGGGCGGCTTCACGAGCGGTCGGCAGCTGCGCCGGGCCGAGGGGCTGCGCTATTACGCCTACCGCAACGTGCGCGACTTCGTGGTCTACGACGACGCGGATCTCGGGGACGACAGCAAGGTGCGCGCCGACTACCAGGTGCGATACTACGACACGCCGATCTTCGATTCCGACACCGACTTCACCAACCTGGACACCGGTGTCGGCGCCGACTTCCTGACGCGGAACGTCGGACTGCTCGATCCCTCGATGTCGCACAAGCTGCGCGTCGATCTGCCGCAGGGCTTCCGTGCCGGCGCGCGGTCGTTCCGCGGGTTGGGCGAGGAGAACTGGGACGAGACGCTGAAGGCGTTCGTCGAGATCAAGAACAAGGATCTGGGGGCGTTCCACCTCAAGCGCGCGGTGGCCGGAAGTTTCCGCGCCGCGTTCGGGGCGGGCCTGGTCATGGACAACACCGACTTCATCCACTTCCGCAAGACGGGTTACGGCTGGACCAAGCGGCCGCTGGGCATCCGCAGCGACCTGAGCCGCACCCACGAGTACGCCCTGACGGGCGGCGCGGTCGAAGGATCGGTCGGCAAGCTGCACGTGACGGCCTTCGGGTCGTCGAACGAGCGCGACGCCATCCTCAACCCGGACGGCACGGTCAACCGCTACGTCACGATGAACCCGCGTCCGAGCCAGAGCTGGCTCGACGGGTGGACCACCGAGACCGGCTTGCCGACCGGCTTGACGCGTGAGGCGTTCCGCGAGGACCTTCTGGGCGCCAACGTGAAATACCAGTTCGTGCCGGGGACGTACGTCGGCGCCACGGTGCTGCACAGTGACTACGACCGCGCGTTCGACAGCTCGCCCACGACCCTCATCGACGGCGGCGAGGACTCGAAGTTCTGGGAAGCACGCGACAGCGAGATCGCCGCGGGCTACACCAGCGTCTTCGAGAACGCCGATGGGACCGAGCGCACCGAGTACAAGTGGCGGCGGATCTACGGCCTGGAGGGCCAGGCGGTCCTGGGCAACATGTCGGTGCAGGGCGAGTACGCGTGGCTCCAGGATCCGCGCGAGGGCTTCCTCCACGGCAACTGTCCCGACGCCATGATCGTCAACACGTTCGTCCAGTGGGACAACCTGCATCTGCTGGCGATCTACCGCGACTACGACGTCGGTTTCGACAACCCGTACATGCGGTCGTTCAGCAACGACAGCAAGTACGAACAGACCATCCTGGACAGCCCCTACCGGCTCCAGGACGACCTCTACGGCTGGCTCAGCACGGAGAACCCGCAGCCCAAGGGCGAACGCGGCATGTTCTTCGACATGCGCTATCGCATCAGCCGGAACTTCATCATCAACGGCCTGCAGTTCGACCAGTGGGAGCGCAAGTCCGACGGCGCCGACCAGTGGCGCTACACGGCCAAGCTCGAGTACCAGCCCAAGTTCAACCTGCGCGTCCGCCTGCGGCATCGCGTGTCCAGCCGGACCGCGGACAACCCGGTGGACGTGCGCACGTTCCGCAGCTGGGAGGACCGCCTGCAGGTGATCACCATGCTGTCGAACTACAACCGGCTGATGCTGACCTACGTCTGGTCCAACGTGAACTACCCGGCCCGGCAGCGGTTGGCCTACCCGGCCGATCCGACGGATCCGGCGGGCGACAGCTTGTTCTCGGCGGTCGGCGGTCGGGCCAGCCCGGCGCACGCCTTCGAGGCGCGCTACGAGCACAACGTCACGCCGTGGCTGAAGCTGAGCTACGCCACGTCGATCTACGACGGGTTCTTCTGGAACTTCGAGGGCAACGAGTTCGTGCTCCTCGACAACACCGGATTCCGCAACTGGTTCAAGGTGGAGAGCCGCATTTCCGAGCGTATGCTCTTCCAGCTCAAGGTGACCAAGGATCACGGTTTGCCCGGGACATACGTGGACGTCCGGCAGTACGGCGAGGAAACGGCGCCCACGCCCGACGCCACGTACATTCCCCGCGACGACACGTACGTCCGTATGCAGATCGACTATAGTTTCTGACGGCTCCGCCTGCGAGGAGAAGAGAGCGATGACGACGCGAATGACCCACAACTTGATCCTGACGGCGGCCCTGGCGGGCCTGCTGCTCCTGGGCTACGCCATGCCCGCGACGGCGGTGCCGCAGACCGAATCGACCTACGGCCGCCAGAGCGCCTGGTACAC
>CAZJMO010000106.1:8508-9895 GCA_964547085.1 uncultured Fibrobacteraceae bacterium
CCCTGGCGGGCACCGGCGCGGCGTTGAACCGCGGCGTCATGTCCACCATTCTCAACCCGGCCGGCCTGGCCTGGACGACGAAGGTGCGCGCTGACCTCGGCGTGTCGATGACGCACCACGAGGAGAACCGGTTCATGCCGGTCTTCGACAGCTTCGAGAGCTATGTCACCGACATGGCCATCGCCAGCAACCAGAACACCTGGCTGGGCACCGGCTTCGCTGTGGCCGTGCCGCTGTCGGTCCTGGATTTCCCGCTGGCCGTCGGCCTCTCGCTGGCCGACCGCTATCCGTACGATTACACGTTCGAGGAAGAGTTCCGCGACCCTGACACGTTCAGCTCGCCGCGCGACCGCATCCTCGAGGAACGCGCCTACGAGGTCGACGGTACGCTGCGCACGCTGAGCTTCGGCTTCGCCACCGCCGCCCTGAACGACCGCGTTTCGGCCGGCGCCTCGCTGCACTACGCCTTCGGCACCCGCGAGGAATCCTGGTTGCTGCGCGACAACGACCTGGACGACGGCGACCAGAGCTACGACAACCGTCAGGAATGGGACCTCTCCGGCGTCAACGCGACGTTCGGCGTGCAGGGCAAGGTGACCGATCGCCTGACCCTGGGCGTGGCCTACGAGACCCGCCTCGAGGTGGACGGCGACTACGACGTCACCACGTTCGCCGCGGGCGACGAGGCTCCGGTCCAGACGACCACCACCGAGACGATCAAGTACCCCGCGTTCTGGCGCTTCGGGGCGGCCTTCTACCCGCGCAGCGAGCCGCGGACCGTGCTCACCGTCGATGTCGTCTACTCCGATTGGGAAGACCTCGAGGACAGCCGCGAAGGCGACCGCGAGATCCTGAACGACGTGATCGACGTGCGCGTGGGGCTGGAGCACACCTTCCACAACGACATGCGGATGCGCTTCGGTTTCCGCCGCTACGACAGCTACGCGGACGAGGAGGGCGGCAACTCCGTCTTCTCCGGCGGCGCCGGTTTCCCCGTGGCCGGCGGCGAGGTTTCATTGTCGCTGGAGCTGAACAAGCTGCAGAGCTACGAGACGCACGTCTTCGGCTACCCCGGCGATCCCTATGTTGCGGATGACATCGCCCGTGTCGATGATTCCAGGGTCCGGATCGGCATCGGCTGGTCGCGCGAGTTCTAGAGGTGATCGGGCGCGGCCCGGCAAGGAGAGACTGGTCATGAGAACCCTACGCATCGTGCTCGGACTGGGTTTGCTGTGCGGCGCGCTGTTGAGTGCTCCGGCGTCCCTGGCGGGCCAGCAGGCGGACGACGGTCTGCTGCGCATCAATCTCCTGTGGACCAACGACGTCCACGGACACATCGCGCCCGAGGAGGCGCGGTTCATGAACCCCGAGTTCCCGCCGCCGCTGG
>CAZJMO010000107.1:0-9777 GCA_964547085.1 uncultured Fibrobacteraceae bacterium
CTCGATGCTGGCCCAGGCGAACATGTCCACCAGCCTGGCCATGACGCTGCTCCAGTAGTCTGCCGTCGGTAGACGCCAAGGGTGGGTCCTCACGGACCCGCCCTTTTTTTGTCATCTGGCCGGATCGTCAACGCGCAAGATTCCGACAACATCAAATAACAATCTTTTTCCTCAAGTCCGCGGATCACCGTACCGATATATATCTCAGAATCCAGAAAGTCCCGACCCGGGACGCCATGGATGGAGACGGATTTCATACGGTCCCCCTCGGGACACCTTTCAAGGAGGAAGGCACATGGGCATCCGCATCAACACCAACACTGCCGCTATCAACACCCAACGCAATCTCTACAACTCGACCCAGTCGTTCAACAAGTCGATGGAGAAGTTGTCCAGCGGTCTGCGGATCAACCGCGCCGCCGACGACGCCGCCGGCCTGGCCATCTCGGAAGGCTTGAAGAGCGACATCCGCGCGCTCGGCCAGGCCAGCCGCAACGCCAGCGACGGCATCTCCATGGTCCAGACCGCTGAAGGCGCCCTGAACGAGGTCAGCAACATCATGCTGCGCATGAAGGAACTGGCCGAGCAGAGCCTCAACGGCACGCTGTCCGACACCGAGCGTGGCTACCTCAACGACGAGTTCACCGCGCTCAGCGCCGAGATCGACCGCATCGCCCAGTCCACCGAGTTCAACGGCACCAGCCTGCTGGACAGCAGCGGCGGAAGCGTGAGCATCCAGGTCGGCATCGAGACCAACGCCTACGACAGCATCGCGGTGGACCTCAGTACCAACCGCGACGCCACGACGCTGGGCCTGGCCGCCGGGATCGACACCGCCGCCAATGCCACCACGGCCATGGGCCAGATCGACACCGCGATCGAGACCGTCAGTTCGGCTCGTTCCAGCTTCGGTGCGGTCCAGAACCGTCTCGAGAGCTCCATCCGCAACATCAACAACACCTCGGAGAACCTGTCGGCCGCCAACAGCCGCATCCGCGACGTCGACATCGCCAGCGAGACGTCCAAGATGACCAGCTACCAGATCCTGCAGCAGGCCGGCGTCTCGATCCTGGCCCAGGCCAACATGACCAGCGGCCTGGCGCTGTCGCTTCTCAGCTAGGTTGACCCTCAGCGGTGGGCCCTGCTGCGGCGGGGCCCACCACAGCAAGAGCAGGTCGTATCATGAAAACCGTGCCCGGAATCCAAAGCGGAATCGCCGCTACGCCGCCGGGTGGAGTCGAAGCCACTGCCCCCAGTGTCTCGTCATCGGCGGTTTCCAAACATCCAGAATCGTATACGAATCAAGCCCCGGCCCCCGCCGACGCCGTCGCCGAGCCCTCGCCCGAAGACATCGAGACAGCGGTCGCCCAATTGCAGGAATCCCTGTCCGAAATGCCCGGTGGAGGCGAACGCGAAGCCCGTCTGCTCTTCGACGAACGGTCCGGCTCCTACCTCGTCGAGATCCGTGACAAGGAGAGCGGAGAACTGCTCCAGTCGTTCCCTCCGGAAAAACTACTCAACCGCGATCGGCATCCGGCCGATGTACTCGGTACGGTCATCGACCGTCGTAGTTGAACCGAATGAATCATACCGGCGAGTTTGCCGGCGCCTGGGGAGGCAATGATGAGTTCCGTTTCTTTCACCGGTCTCGCAACCGGATTGGACACCGCGTCCATCGTCACCCAGCTCGTCGAGATCCGCCGTGCGCCGATCTATCGGCTGCAGAGCCAGCGCACGGGGTACGAGGCGCAGAAAACCGCCCTCGATACGCTCAAGGCGAAACTGACGGCCTTCCAGGACGCCGCGCAAGCCATCGACTCCGCCAACGAGTTCGCCTCCTTGAGCGCGACGTCCAACGACGACGGCGTTCTCGGCGTCACCGCCGACAGCACCGCCGCTCCCGGCTCCTATGACATCGAGGTCCTGGCCCTCGCGCAGTCGCAGAAGTCCCGCTCGCAGGGGTTCGACAACACCCTGGTCGACGTCGGCTCCGGCACGCTCACGTTCACCGTCGGCGGCGAGGAGCAGGCGCTCGAACTGACCGACTATACGTCGATCGAATCGCTGGCCGAACGCATCAACAGCGAGATCGACGGCCTCAATGCGGCCATCGTCTACGACGGTTCCGAGACCGGCGGCTACCATCTCGTCCTGACCGGTGACGCCGGAACCGGCGGCGCATTCTCGGTCGACACCTCGGGTCTGACCGGCGGCACCGTTCCCACGTTCACCGAAACGCAGACCGCCACCAACGCGAGCCTCACGGTCGACGGCCTGCCGATCACCGCCGACGGCAATCACCTCGACAACGTGATCAGCGGCCTGACCCTCGACCTCAACACGATCAGCGACGCCGGCACCAGCGTCCGCGTCACCGTGACGACCGACACCGAGGGTGTCATGGACCAGGTCAAGGCGTTCATCGATACCTACAACGAGCTCTTCTCCTACCTCGAAACCGCTCAGGATACCGGCGGCGATCTCGACGGCAACGGAACCGCCAGCGCCGTCGCCACGCGCATGCGGAACGTGATGTCGGCCGTCGCTTCCGGCGGCGGCAACTATTCCATGCTGGCCCAGATCGGCATCGAGCGGCAGCAGGGCTCCCAGACCCTCACCTTCGACGAGGAAGAGTTCACCGACGCCCTCAGCGACAACTACTCCGCCGTCCGCGACCTCTTCATCGAAAGCGACGCCAACATCGGCAAGGCGTCGCTGATCGACACGGCGATCGACCAGCTGACCGACAGCATCGACGGCATGTTCAAGATCGGCGCCGACTCCCTGACCCGGCGTATCGACAACATCGACGACACGATCGATCGATACGAACTAAGCATCGAGAACTACCAGTCGACGCTCGAAGCAAAGTTCCTCGCGATGGAGACCGCCGTCTCCTCGCTCCAGGCCCAGGGCACCTATCTGTCCTCGATGACATCCTTCTCGTACAATACCTCGAACTAGACAGCAGCCTGCGAAGGGATTCGACATGAACTACCGCCGGGGCATCGACACCTACCGGCAGACCGACATGCAGACCATGGGCAAGGAGAAAATCATCGTCCTGCTGTACGAGAAGATGCTCGAACATTTCGACGCCGCCGCAGCAGCTTCGTCGCTCGATCGGATGGAGATGTCCCGGCGCCTCGGTCTGGCCCAGCGCATCGTCACCGAGCTGCAGGGCGCCCTCGACCACTCGATCGGCGGCGACATCGCGGCCAACCTCGACGCACTCTACAATTATCTCTTCCGCGAGATCCTCGCGATGCAGTTGGACCGGGATCCCGACCACGCCAGCCAGTGCCGTCGCGTCATCGAACCGCTGCTGAGCGCGTGGTCCAGCATTCCGCCGGGTACCGGCGACCGCGAGCTCCGGAACGGCCATGGTGCTGGCACGGAAACTGCGAACAGCATGCCCGAGACGCCGGCGGCGCCGCTGATTCCCGGCGAGCGCCTGATCTCCATCTCGGCCTGAGGTCCGCTTGAAACAACTCGCGGCAGCACTGACGACCCTGCACCAGAGCCTTCTCGAGGCTCTGGACGCAGGCGATGTCGAACAGGTGACGACGTTGATCGCCCGCCGGAAGGAGGGCCTCGACGAACTCAACGCGGCGTTGCGTGCCGCGTCAAGCGAGTCCCGGCGCCGGATGCAACCGGATCTGGACTCGCTCCTCGCCCTGGATCACGACCTGCAGGCACGCATGCGCACCGACCGCGACGCACTGCGGCGTCGGCTGGACGCCGGACAAGCGCACGCCCAGCGTCGCGACACGACGGTGGTCACCGGAGTCATCGACCGGAAAGCCTGAGCAGCTGGTCAGTTCCCGACCACGGTCACTTCCCGCCGCCAGGCTGCCGATCCTTCATCTTTTTACGGATAGCGCTGATATCGAGGGCCGGGGATTTGGCCGCTTCGAGGGTACTGTTCTTGATTTCCTCGTAGATCTCGTGCCGATGCACGGGGATCGACCGCGGCGCGTCGATCCCGATCTGGACCTGGTCGCCTCGGATATCCACGATCAGGATCGAGATGTCGTCCCCGATCATGATCTTCTCGTTGCGTTTCCTGCTGAGGATGAGCACGGGACCTCCCTGTCCGCCTGCGACGCGTCCAGCCGTCACACTTGATCTCAGAAACCTGCCGGCACCGTCTCTGCGGACTGCTCCGCGGCGGCAGCCGCCTCGGCCTCCATCGACGTATTCTCGACCGACTCACCGGCCACGGCAAGCCCAAATTTGAAGTAGTCGATTTCTTGTCTTGTTGAAAGCCGATCATCGTCGAGCGCGAGCTGGGCGCCACGTCGCGTGGCCACGTCCAGGAGCAACGGCGCGCGGAGGTTTCCGGTGATGCACTGGCCACCCTCCTGCACGGTCGCGATGATCAGGGTCGCCAGCTCGGGCTCGCCCTCCGTGGAAAGCTTGCGACGCGCCGAGCTGGTGGCGCCGATCGCGTATTCCTCGGCGAAGAACACCGGCGGCATGACCGGAACACCGAAGTCGGCGCGGTCGAGCGACTGGAACCACCGCATCGGCACACCCTCTTCCAGGTCCAGCAACAACCAACGGCGCAGTTGGGGCAGACCGATGAGTCCTTCCGGAAGCTCGATCACACTGGCCTCGTCATAGTCAAGAACCCCGAATCGCGCTGTCTCGAACGTCGACATTGGGTGTCTCCTCGCTGCGGGCTCACGCCCTCCACTACAGGTACATCATCAGATTCTGCTGGAACAGCTTGCTGGCGACCAACAGGCTGCTCTGGTAACTGTTCTGCGCCGCGGCCAGATCCGCCGAGACCTGCGCCACGTCTGCGTCCCGCTCGAGCGACAGCTTGCTGCGGAGCTGCGTGTCGCGTTGCTGCAGGAGCGAGGTCGTCCAATCGACATCCTGCTGGCGGCCGCCGACCTTGATCATCTGTGACTGCAACATCTGTTCCAGGGATTCCAATTCGACCAGAACGCCGCGGATCGCGTCCGGATCGTTCGCCCCCAGCGCGGCGTTGAGGTCCTCGAGGATGCCGAACATCCGCACCGGCGTCCCGATCCCTTCCAGGCCCAGCAGGCTCGCCGTGTCGGTGGCGCCGACGTTGCGTACGGTGAACGTCTCGGTCGAACCGCTGACGATCGCCAAACCCTTGACGCTCAGTTCGAGCTCGTAGCCCGGCAGGGCGGCGTTGAACGTGGCCTGCAGATCGCCGAGCGTGGCGGCGCCCGAAAAATCGATGGTCGTGACGACACCGCCGGTCTCGAACTCCATGCTGCCAAGCGGCAGATTCGCCGCCAGACTGGCGATATCCGTCAGCGCAGTGGCCGGATCCAGCCCAGGCCGGATGTCCCTGCCGATGAACGTCGAGGCGCCCGAACTCCCGTTGATGCCCAGGCTCGTCGCCGTCTCGCCGCCGCCGCTCTCGTTGACCGTCAAGGGCGCCACACCGCTGAGTTGCAGGCCGGTGCCGTCGGGATTGAGGGTCGCTGTGACGGCGCCGCCGGTGGTCGCGCCGATGGCGGTCATCACGTCGTTGACGGTGGACGCGCTCGAGAGATCCACGGACCAGTTGCCGCCCGCGCCGTCGGTGATGTTGATGCTGCCGGGCGTCCAGCCGCTGCCGAAATTGATGTCGTCCAGCGAGGTCGTCGGATCGAGTTGGGGCGCGAGGTCGGCGCTTCCGGCAAGAGTTGCCGACATGGTGCCCATGAATTCGATGCCCGGGATGTTCAGCACCTGCTGCGAGCCCGGCCCCACCTGGGCGATCATCAGGTCGTCGTTGCCCTGGTAGAGGACCGTGCTGCCGTTACGGACGAACGGCGGCACGTCGGAGCGCGTGCCGCCGAACAGGTAGTTCCCCTCGACCGTCGTGTTCAGGATGTCCAGCAGACGACTGGTCAGGTTGTCGACCTCGATCTGCGCCGTGGCCCGCGACGAGGCCGTCGCAACCGCGCTGGATTCGCGCAGGGCCAGTTCCCGGATGTCGGCCATCAGACCGCTCATGTCCTGCAGGGCGATGTCGGTGCTGTCGACGATGACGCTGCTGCGCTCCAGGTTCCGCAGGTACTGCGTGTTGCTCGCGATCAGGGAATTGTAGCGCTGGATCGAGCCGACGGCGCGCGGATCGTCCGCAAAATCGTTGATCCGCCGCATCGACGAGGCCTGGACCTGCAGGTCGAGCATGTTGCTCAAGCTGTTGTTCAGGTCGTTGACCAGGATCTGGCTCAGATAGTTGTCACTGATACGGATGGTCATCCCGGTTTCCTTTCCGCGCTACACCATGTTGATCAGGGTGTCGAACATGTCCTGGACAGTCGAGATCATCCGCGCCGCGGCGTTATACGTGTTCTGGTAGCGGATCATGCTGGCGGCCTCCTCGTCGAGGCTCACGCCGGTAACGCTGGCGATCTTGGACTCGACGGCAGCCACGGCGCTGGCCTGGTTGTCGACAAGGAACTCGAAGCTGTTGCGCTTGCTCGCGACATCGATCAGGACGCTGCGATAACGGTCGCCGACGGTCGTGGACGAACCGGTGGTCTCGGCCAGGGCGGCGATCTCCCGGGCGATGTCCGTGTCTCCGGACGCGCCCGTGCGCGAGGTCGCCACCAGCGCGTGGTTCTCGACCAGCATGGTGTTGACCTGGATCGTGTGCATGCTGTCGCCGGTGAAGAACATCAGGCCCGTGCTGGTGTCGGTCTGGCCCTGGACGTGCAGGGAGTTGACCGCCTCGACCAGGAGCGCGGCGACCTCGTCCATGTCGTCCTTGAAATCCTGGACGTAGGTGTCGCGGCTCTCCAGGAGGCCGGCGAGACGTCCTTCCGGCAGTTGCACTTCGTGGAAGGTGCCGCCGGTGACGACGGTCATCGTGTAGCCGCTGCTGGTCTGGTCATACGTCGTCGTGAACTGTTGCACGGCGTCGCGGGTGACCATGGTGCGGCCGTTGAGGATCAGGTCCAGACTGCCGTCCTCGCGCTCGGCGACGGTCACTGCGGCGATGTCGGAGATCTGGTTGACGACCAGGTCGCGCTGGTCGCGCAGGTCGTTCGCCGGTTGCCCGCCGACCTCCGCGGCCATGATCTGGCTGTTGAGCGCTCCGGCCTGCGCCAGCAGACTGTTGAGCCCCGCGATCTCCTCACCTATCTGCGCGTCGATGTTGCTCTCCAGATCCTCGACCGATTCGTTGATCGTGTGGAAGCTGCTGACGAGCGATTGCGCGCGCGTGACGACCTGGCTCTTGAGCGATTCGTCGGTCGGCGCGGTGGCCAGATCGCTCCAGGCGTTGAAGAACTCGTTGAGGGCGTTGCCGAGATGGTCGTTGTCGATGGACCCCAGAATCATCTCGATCTCGTAGAGCCCCGCGTCGATCGACTGGTAGCTGGCCAACGACGCCGTCTGCGACCGCAGCGTGTTCAGCAGGAAGCTGTCCTGCGACCGGCGGACCGTCGCGACATCGACGCCCTGGCCGATCGCGCCGAAGCTGAACATCAGCGGCATGCGCGCGGCCAATACGTTCGACTGCCGCGTGTAGCCCGGCGTATCCGCGTTGGCGATGTTGTGCGACGTCGTCGCCAACCCCGCCTGCGACGCGAACATCGCCGACAGACTGTTGCCCATGATCGAATTGAGACTCGACATCGTCGTTCTCCTCGGTCGCGATCAGGCTTGCCGCCGCAGCGTGCTGCCCTGCGCGTTGCACGTGGGGCGGGCACCTCGGTCGTACCGGCCGGCTGGGTCTTCGAGCAGGCAACGACGGAAGGTCGCCGCCTCTTCCTCGACCAGGTCCAGGCAGAAACTGGCCAGTTCCCGGTTGTGCGCATTCACCTTCGCCAGTTCCGCCGCCGCATGGCGAACCGCATGCACCGAAGCGTCCAGTTCGTCGCGGACAGCCGGCGGCTGATTCGCGAGCCAGGTGCTGAGACGTCCGCCTCCGACCTCGGGGTCGGTGTCCTGCATGAGCGTCTCCGCCAGGCGTTCGCGGCGGATGCGCAGCATGTCGGCGGCGCCGAGTCCTTCATCGAGGCGCCTGGCGTTGTCTTCGATCCCGTCAAGGTCGTGGACGGTCATCAGCACCCCCTGACGGCGTGCGAGGTCGAGCAGCGTCTCGTAGTGGCGGCATTCCTCGTCCAGAGCGCACGCCAGCTCACTGATCTGATCCGCGCCGACTGATCTGGTGGTGGTATCGACCATGGGCATTCACCTCGTCCGGGGTCCGGATACGGTCACTTCGGGGTTCCCTTATCCAGATTCGTGCCAACTGTTCCGCCGAGCTGTTCGGCGAGCGCGCGCACCGTGGCGACGTACCGTTGCGTTTCGGGATAGTCCGGGACGTTGCCCCCGGCGCGATCGACCGTGCCGGGGCCGGAGTTGTACGCGGCCAGCGCCAGGTCCAGATCGCCGTCGTAACGGTCGAGCATGCGCGCGAGGTAGCGCGCGCCGCCCCGCAGGTTCTGTCCCGGGTCGTGGGCGTCGTCCACCCCGAGTTCGCGGGCCGTGTCCGGCATGAGCTGCATCAGTCCCTGCGCGCCGCGGTTCGACACCGCACCCGGATCGCCGCCGGATTCGCGGACGACGACCGCCAGGATCAGCGCCGGATCCAGGTTCGTGGCCTCGGCCGCGCCGGCGATCTCCCGCTGGTAACGTTCGAGACTGTCGGCGACCGCGCCTCCGAGCGCCTCCGCGCGCCGACGCAGTCGGACCATGCCGGCGATCCTCTCGCCCGCCTCGCCCTGCGAGCGATACGCCTGGACGCCGCGGGGATCGGGCGCCGCAGGACCGATCATGTCCGGGCGATCGACCGCGCCTGCGGATCCGACGGTGTGCTCGAGCTGACGGACGATCATGTCCGAGATCCCCAGGCCGCCGCCGTCGGCGAGGCGGTCGGCGAGGGCCTGGTCGTGGAGCTGACGGTAGACCTTGGTGCCCTCGCCCTGCCCCCAGAATCCGTTGTCGGGCACCGTCTCGCGCATCGACTTGATGAGCTGGCCGAAGTACAGCGATTCGAACTGCTTGGCGACGCGCTCGAGCCCCGCCCGATCGTTCGTGAGCGCCTCGGCGGGATTCCGCCCGGCCTGCTCCGGGGACGACACCTCCGCGCGAACGCGCTGAAGGCGGGCCTGCTCGAGCGACATGGTCGCGCTGGTCGTGTCGAGTCCGATATCCACGGCATCTCCTACATGATCACCAGTTCGGCCTGGAGCGCGCCGGCGCGCTTGAGGGCCTGCAGGATGGCGATGATGTCGCGCGAACTGGCGCCGATGTCGTTGAGCACGCCGACCACGTCGGCCACGGTGCTCGACTCCGGTACGCGCAGGACCCGCGCCTCGCGGTCGGTGATCGTGGTGTTGACGTCGGGCACGATCGCGGTCTGGCCGGCCTCGGAGAACGGTCCGGGCTGCGACACGTCGTAGAACGTCTTGACCTCCACCTTGAGGTTGCCGTGCGCGACGGCCGCCTCGCGGAGCACCACGTTCTCGCCGACGATGATCGTCCCTGTGCGCTCGTTGATGACCACGCGCGCCGGAGTGTCCGTGATCGCGCGGAGATCGCCGATGCCGGCGATGAACTCCACGGGCGACGCGAGGCTGGCCTGCGGGATCCGCACGTCGATCCGGTGCGCGTCCTTCGCCAGTGCCGTGCCGTCGCCGTAGCGGTCGTTCACGGCCTCCGCCACGGCCGCGGCCGTCGAGAAATCGGCGTTGTGCAGCAGCCAGGAGATCTGCCCGTCCTGGACGAAGCGCCCGGTCAGCGGCTGCCGGATCGTGCCGCCGTTGGGAATGGTGCCCACGGTCGCGTGGT
>CAZJMO010000108.1:0-6972 GCA_964547085.1 uncultured Fibrobacteraceae bacterium
AAAACGCGCAGGGAAAGGCCCTCAAATTCCAGCGTGCCGCGCGGGGAGATGGGCAGCGCGCCGTGCATGGTCGCAGTCTAGACGCGGGCGGCCGCCGCGTCCTTAATGATGCGTCCGCCGGCGGAACTGCTGGCGTTCCTGGAGCGCTGGCGCGACACGCGGAAGGACGGTTCGCCGTGAGGGCCGGTCGCCTGGTCATCGTCTCGAACCGCCTGCCGCTCGTCATGGAGCGGCGCGAGGGCGTCTGGACGGCGGCGCCGGGGACGGGGGGCCTGGTCACCGCGCTGGCGCCGGTCCTGCGCGATCGCGGGGGCGTGTGGATCGGCTGGCCCGGCACGATCGCGCCGGACGACGACGAAGAACTGGACCAAGCCATCGGCCGGGCCGTGCGCGATGTCGGGTACGATCTGGTGCCAGTGTTCCTCGACGCCGAGGAGAAATACCTCTACTACCGCGTCTTCGCCAACGAGATCATCTGGCCTCTGTTCCACGACCTCACCTCGCGCTGTCGTTTCCTGCCGGAGGCGTGGAAGGTCTACGGGCGGGTGAACGAGCGCTTCGCCGCGACGGTCGCGCGCGTGCTCCGGCGCGAGGACTTCGTCTGGATCCACGACTACCACCTGATGCAGACCGCGCGCCACCTGCGCCGCGCGGGTTCCGAACACCGCCTCGCGTTCTTCCTGCACATCCCCTTCCCGTCGCCGGACGTGTTCCTGAAGCTTCCCTGGCGCCGCGAGATGCTCGAGGATCTGCTCCACTTCGACCTGCTCGGTTTCCAGACCCAGCGCGACCGCCGCAATTTCGCCCGTTGCGTCACCGTCCTGATGTCCGACACCGCCATGGTCCGCACCACCGGCGGCCGCACCGTGATCGTCGCGAACGACCGGAAGGTCCTCGCCGGCGCCTTCCCCATCGGGATCGACTACGCGGGCTTCGCCGGGGACGCCGCGCGTCCGGAGGTGTCGGACCGCGCCTGGTACCTGCACGAGAAGTACCCGGACCAGCAGATCATCCTGGGCGTCGATCGCCTCGACTACACCAAGGGCATTCCGGAGAAGCTCGAGGCCCTGCGCTACGCGCTGCGGCGCTGGCCCGAGCTCTGCGAACGCGTCACCCTGGTCCAGGTCGTGGTCCCCAGCCGCTGGGAGATTCCTCACTACGACCTCCTCAAGCAGGAGATCGAGCGCCTCGTCGGCGAGATCAACGGCGAGTTCTCGCGGCCGGGCTGGGCGCCGGTGAACTATCACTACCGACACCTGGACCGCGACGATCTGCTGGCCTACTACCGCACCGCCGAGGTCCTTGTCGTCGCCTCCTGGAAAGACGGCATGAACCTGGTGGCCAAGGAGTACTGCGCCAGCGACATCGAGGAGCGCGGCGTGCTCCTGCTCAGCGAGTTCGCGGGGGCCGCCGCGCAGATGCGCCGCCACGCCGTGCTGTTCAACCCGCACGACATCGTCGGGATGGCCGACGCCCTCCACGGCGCGCTGGCCATGTCGGAGGACGAACGCCGCGGCCGCATGCGCGGATTGCGTCGGAACGTTCGCAAGCAAAGCGTGTTCTGGTGGGTCGATCGTTTTCTGCAGACCGCTCTGCAGCGTCGCCTCGCCGATTTCCCGACCGTGGACGAGTATTATCCGGGATCCGACGAGTTTGCGTCCGAGGCCTGATCAACGTATCTCATGTGCCCGATTCATCCTTAGGAGATCTCTGCAATGAACCAAGTCCGACCGGTGACCCTGACGCCGCGGCTCCAGACGCTCTTCGCCCGCGGCATGGAATTCCTGGGCGTCGACGTGCCCATCATGTGCGGCGCCATGACCTGGATCAGCGAGGCCAACCTGGTCGCGCGGATGAGCAACCTGGGCGCGTTCGGCTGCCTCGCAGCCGGCAACATGCCGCCCGACCTCTTCGCCGAGGAGGTCCGCAAGACGCAGTCGCTGACCGACCGCCCGTTCGCCGCCAACCTGATCACGATCGCGCCGAACTACGCCGCGCATCTGGACGTCCTGAGCGACGCGCGGCTCAGCCACATCGTCTTCGCCGGATCGATTCCCCGCCGCACCGAAGTGGAGAAGGCGAAGGCCAGCGGCGCCAAGGTGCTGTGCTTCGCGTCGAATCCCAGCATCTCGCGGCGCATGCTCGAATACGGCGCCGACGCGCTGATCCTCGAGGGCAGCGAGGCCGGCGGCCACATCGGGCACGTCTCGACGGTCGTGCTTCTGCAGGACGTGCTCTTCGAGTTCGGCGATCAGGTGCCCATCTTCGTCGCCGGCGGGATCGCGCACGGCGGCATGATCGGTCACCTGGGCCTGATGGGTGCGGCGGGGGCTCAGCTCGGCACGCGCTTCGTCGTGGCCGAGGAGTGCGCGGCGCACCAGCGGTTCAAGGACGTTTTCATCAAGGCCCGCTCGCGCGAGGCCATCTCGACGCCGCAGTACAGCAGCAAGCTGCCCGTCGTGGCGGTGCGCGCGCTCAACAACCCGGCGATGGACGAGTTCGGAAAGCTGCAGTTGAAGCTGCTCAAACGACTCGAGTCCGGCGAGATCACCCGCCAGGAGGCGCAGTACGAGGTCGAGCATTACTGGGTGGGTAGCCTGCGCGAGGGCGCCATCGAGGGCAACGTCGAGACCGGTTCGCTCATGGCTGGGCAGTCGGTCGGACTGGTTCGCAAGTCGCAGCCGCTGCGCGAGATCCTGGAGGATCTGGTGCGTGACGCGGATCTCGCCGTGGAGCGGGCCCGGGTGCGCCTGGGTTGAGACGCGGAGCCGCGCGGTACGGTTCTTGATCATTTCTCCGAGACGAACGACGGGCGATGCGTTTTGCCCGCCGGGACCCGCCACGGGGAGAAGATCATGCTCCGAGTCTTCCGTTGTCTTGCATTTTTCGCGCTTTCTCTCGGTTGGACGCCCCTGGCGGGCGTCGCCGGTGCCTCAGGGGCGCCGTCGCTCCGAGACCAGGCCGCGACCAACTATCTGCGTGCTGCGGCCGCTCCGATGCAGGGAGGGGATCTGGCGGGTGCCGCCGCCATCCTCGAGGAAGGTTTGCAGAAGTCCTTCCCGACCCCGGAGATGCTGACGCTGCTGGCCGAGATCTATCGGCAGCAGGGACGCCTGAACGATGCCTCGAGTGCGGCCGAGGAGGCCCTGGTCATGGTGCCGAGCTACGCGCCGGCGCATATGCAACTGGGCGATGTCTTTATGGATCTGGGGTGGTTCGAATCCGCGGCCGAGAGCTACCGCGCCGCACTGGCGGCCGATGATCAACTGGCGGCCGCGCGCTATCGCCTGGTGGACTGCCTGGCGAAGGCAGGACAGCTACGCGCCGCCGAGACCGAATGTCGGGAGTTCATGGCCGCCGGCGAGACCGCGGCGCTGTGCCTGATCCTCGGCCAGACGCTCGAACGGCAGGAGCGTGACCAGGAAGCCATGGCGGCCTACGACCGCGCCGTGGAACTGGATCCCCGTTGCGCCGACGCCCACGGGCATCGCGCCGGATTGCTCTGCAAGCTGGGCGAGTACGACGCCGCGGCGAAGGCCAGCCGCGCCGCCCTGGACATCAAGCCCGACCACGCCGCGGCGCACGCCTGGCTGGGCCTGGCCGGTGCGCATACCGAGGACTACATGGGCGCGTACAGCCACGCCGTGAAGGCCGAGCAGGCCGGGATGGACATGAGCGCGGTCTGGAAGCTGCTGCAGCAGGAGAACTGACGGCGCGCGGAAAAGGCCGGATGAACACGAGGGCCGCTCCCCGGGGGAGCGGCCCTTTCCGTGACACTTTCGTCGTCGGACTCAACCCTCGATGGCTTGGATCGCCTCGGTGAGCGCCGGCAGCACCTCGAAGAGGTCACCGGCAATGCCGTAGTCGGCCACCTTGAAGATGGGCGCGTCGGCGTCCTTGTTGATCGCCACGATGCACTTGGACGAGCTCATGCCGGCCAGGTGCTGGATGGCGCCGGAGATACCGCAGGCCACGTAGAGATTGGGCGCCACGGTCTTGCCGGTCTGCCCCACCTGGCGGCTGTATTCGACCCAGCCGGCATCGACGATGGCGCGGCTGGCGCCGGCGGCGGCGCCCAGTGACGCGGCCAGCTTCTCGATGAGAGCGTAGTTCTCCGGTCCCTTGATGCCGCGTCCGCCGGAGACCACGATCTCGGCCTCGGTGAGCGAGACCTCGCCGGCCTGAGCCGTCTCGACGGCCGTGACCCTGGCGCGCGCGACGCTCTCGTCCAGAACCGGGGCGAAGGGCAGGGCTTCTGCCGTGTCGCCGGTCTCGACCAGCGCGAACGCGTTGGGGCGGATGCCCACGACGGCGGTGTCGCTGCTCGTGGCGACGTCGGCGTAGCACTTGCCGGCGTAGACCGGGCGACGCACCACCAGGCCGTCCTCCCAGCTCAGACCCACGGCGTCGCTGATGCAGGCGGCCTTCAGACGTGCGGCCAGGCGCGGACCGAGGTCCTTGCCCATGGCGGTCGAGCCCACGAGCACCACGTCGGGCTTGTGCTCGGCCACGAACGCGGCCACGGCCTGCGTCCACAGTTCACAATCGTAGGTCTCGAACGCGGGCGCCGCGGCCGTGAAGACCTTGTGCGCTCCGTACTTGCCGGCGTCGGCGGCGACGTCGCAGCCGGCGGCGTGCAGATGGACGCCCCAGACCTCGCCGCCGTGCGAGTCCGTCAGCTTGCGGGCTTCCGACAGCATTTGCCAGGCGACCTGTTTGATCTGCCCGGCCCGCTGCTCGATGAATACGGCAATGTTCGGCATGTCGTGCCTCCTCTCGGACCGGTTAGATGATCTTGGCGTCTTCGTGCAGCGCGCGCGCGAGTTCGCGGGCGGCGGCGGCGGGGTCGTCGGCGGCGATCATGGTGCATTCGCCTCGCGGCGGCGGCGGCGTGAACTGCTTGACCGTGGTCAGCGAGGTCGGGGCCTCGATACCCAGGCCGGCGCAATCGACGACCTCGATGGGCTTCATACCGGCCTTCATGATGTTGGGCAGGCTCGGCAAACGGGGCTCGTTCAGGCCCTTGCCGCAGGTCAGGGCGCAGGGCGTGGCGCTCTCGAGAACCTCCACGCCGCCCTCGATCTCGCGGCGGGCGGTCAGCCCGTCGGCGCGCATGTCCAGGCTGCCGACGTAGCCGACGTGCGGTATGCCGAGCAGCTCGGCGGTCATCGGACCGACCTGGCTGGCGTCGTCGTCGATGGCCTTGATGCCGAAGAGCACCAGGTCGAACTGGTCGCGCTTCAGAACCGCGGCGAGCACCTGGGCAATCGCGAAGGGATCGGCGCCCGCGAGGGCGGGGTCGTCCACGATGACGGCCTTGTCGCAGCCCACGGCGAGGCAGTCCTTCTTGAGCATCTCGCGGACACCGGTCTGCGGGCCCACGGTAATGGCGGTGATCTCGCCGGCGCCGAGCTTCTCCTTGATCAGCACGGCTTCCTCCACGGCGAACTGGTCGTACGCGTTGACGACCATGGTGAAGGTCGACGTGTCCAGTTCGGGCGCCGGGCCGGGAAGATTGATCCGGGTTTCGGAATCGGGCACCTGCTTGACGCAGACCGCGATCTTCATGGCTCCTCCTTACGGGCGGTCAACCGCACGTCTAGGGGTCCTGGAAGTGACGGATGGCAGCGGCGCCCCGGGTGGGGCGCCGCACGCTGTTCAGCGGTTCATGATAGGCAGGAGGACAGGCGCCGTCAATTACGGCCGCCTTTACTTGACCAGCGTCATCCGCAAGTGATCCTCGGATCCGCCGGCGCGCAGCCGCACGAGGTAGACCCCGGCCGCTGCGGTGCGCCCCTGTCCGTTGCGGCCGTCCCACGACACCTGGTGCCGGCCCTTGGTCAGGTTGCCCGACTCCAGCACGGCGATGCGGCGACCGCGGGCGTCGTACACCTCCAGATCCACGTGGAGGTCGCGGGAGAGGTCGAACGAGATCTCGGTGCGCGGGTTGAACGGGTTGGGCGCGGCCTGGAGCAGGCGCGCCGTGAAGGTCGGGACGTCGTTCGCCGCCGTCACGCTGATCGGTTGCAGACCGGTCTGGACGAGGGCGTATTCCTGTGTGCCGGTGAGCGCGCCGGTGTGCGAGATCTCCAGCCGGTAGGTGCCGGCGCCGGAGCTGGAGGCGTCGATGACCTCGACATTGTCGCGGTGGTTCTCGCCCGTGGTGGCCGCCGCGGCGGGGATCGCGGGGTCGAGGATCCAGGGGCGGAAGACGGCGCTGTCATCCTCGCGGATCAGCCGCATGTCCAGATCGTTGACCAGCATCGGGGTGACCGGATTGAGCGACCAGGCGGGAGCCGGGCCGGCGAGGTCGGTCCAAACCATGGTGAGCTTCAGCGGGCCGACGCCGTCGTAGTAGTAGCGGTAGGTGTCCACCGCATCGGACTGCAGGGTCGCGACCTGCAGACGCCGGCCGCCGGCGCCGTCGTCGGCGATCAGGAGCGCGGCCTCGGCGGTATTCAGAAGGCCCCAGCCGTACATGTAGTCGGGACCCGGCGCGGGGCCGGCCTCGTCGCACGTGTGCAGGACGACGGCCTTCAACAGGCTGGACAGCGGCGGCTGGTCGGCGTTGAGAGCCGCGTACTGCTGGGCCAGGAGGTTGAGCGCACCGGTGGCCGCGGGGGCGGCCATGCTCGTGCCTGAGTATCGACCGTAATCGGTGTCCGAGGCGGACAGCGAGCTGTAGAGGCTGATCCCGTTGGTGACGAGGTCGGGCTTGATGCGGCCGTCGTCGGTCGGGCCCCAGCCGGAAAAGGAGGCGGCCACGACATCGCTCGGTCCGGACCAGCCGCCCGGGATATCGTCGACCGCGCCGACGGTGAGGATGTTCTTCGCGTTGCCGCGGTAGCTCACGGTGTCGAAGCCGTCGTCGCCGCCGTCGGGCTCGCGGGCGACGGTCGACCAGGCCCAGTCATTGGTGCCCGAGTCCCAGGCGAAGTGGCCGTCGCCGGGGGTCGGCCCGGAGTCGTTGCG
>CAZJMO010000108.1:6982-9501 GCA_964547085.1 uncultured Fibrobacteraceae bacterium
TCATCTCCTTCACCGGCAGCACCGCTATGGGTCGCCGCGTGGGCGAGGTTGTCGTACTCGGCGGTGGCGTTGGCGTAGAACCCGAATCCGGGATCCTCGAGTTCGCTGACGGTGGGATCCCCGAACCAGTACCATTCGTCGTCGCCGTCATAGCCGTACAACCAGCCGACGACCCAGCCGTAGCTGTGGTTGCTCAGGAGCAGGCCGTCAGCCGCGGCGGCGGCCTGCTCGATCTCGTCGTCGTCCCAGTCGTAGGAGTCCAGGAAGGCCGCGGGGGACATGCCCCGGGCCTGCGGAGCGACGCCGGCGGCGATCATCGTTCCGGCGACGTGGGTGCCGTGGGCGCCCACGGTGGTGCCGCCGTCGGCGACGATCACGCGGCCGCCGAATTCCTGATGCGTCAGGAGCACTACGCCGCCGTCCCAGATCGCCAGCTCGCCGTGGCTGTTGGCGCCGTCGAGGGCCAGGCCGGTGTCGCCGCCGGACAAGACGCGGTCGGTCGACGTGGTGGCAGCGGCGTCCAGGTTGTGCGTCATGTAGAACAGCGGTCGGCCGGCGTCGGTCACGCCCATCAGGCCCAGACGCGGATCCTGCAGCAGCCGGGCGGTGGGGCCGGACGCTTTGCCGAGCAGGGCGTCGTATTGCGGTCCGTGCAGCGCGGCGGCGCGGGCCTCGGCGCGGGCGCGGATGGTCTCGAGTTCCGTGCGATCGATATCGGCGGCGAAGAGGGCGGTGCTGGCGACGAGGATCAGGATCAGCACCAGGGATACGCGGACGGCCATGCGTTGTGCCTCCGTAGTTCAGGGGGACGAATGTTGAAAACGATTATACCATATCCGGGCGAGCGATTGCGTGGCGGGTATGTGAATCAATCTAAAAAAGACAGGAAGCGACGTCAATAGGCCGGCCGCTGGGAGCCGTCGGGATACGGGAGTTCTTGAGGGTCGCGCCCGGGGTCGCTATGTTAGCCGCCGCGACAAACCTGAAACCGTACCTGGAGATACCCATGGCTCTATCCTGCGACCTCGCCGTTCTCGGCGCCGGCCCCGGCGGTTACGTTGCCGCCGTGCGCGCCGCCCGTCTGGGCTTGAAGACCGTCCTCATCGAACGCGACTCCCGGCTGGGCGGCACCTGTCTGCTGCGCGGCTGTATTCCCACCAAGGCGCTCATCCATGCCGCCGAAGTCTGGCGGACGTGCCGCAAGGACGCGCGGATATTCGGCATCAATGTCGAGGGGGCGTCGTTCGACTGGGCCAAGGTGCAGAAGCGGCGCGGGCTGGCGACCACCAAGGGCGAGAAGGGCGTGCGGTTGCTGATGGAACAGGCGGGCGTCACGGTCGTGCACGGCACCGGCCGCCTGGACGGCCCGGGGCGGCTGCAGGTGGCGCTGTCGGACGGCGGCGAGGAGACGGTCACCGCGGACAAGGTGGTCCTGGCGACCGGTTCGCGCCCCACGGAAATCCCGGGCGTCGCGGTCGACGGCGAGCGGATCCTGACCAGCGACCACATCCTGGAGATCGACCACGTGCCCGCCTCGATGGTCGTCCTGGGCGCCGGCGCGGTGGGGCTGGAACTGGCCGCGGTGTTCACCGCGTTCGGCAGCAAGGTCACGCTGGTGGAGATGATGGACCAGGTGCTGCCGGTGGAGGACCCCGACTGCGCCGAGGTGGTGCAGCAGGCGCTCAAGCGTCAGGGGATCAAGGTGCGCACGGCGACGCGCGCGACGGAGGTCGTCCGTACCGACGAGGGCGTGACTTGCACGCTGGTGGACCTCGCCACCGAGGCGGAGGATACCGTCACGGCCGAACTGCTGCTGGTCGCGGTGGGACGGCGCGCGAATACCGCCGACATCGGGCTGGAGACCGTGACCGTGGAGACCGATCGCCGCGGTCAGGTGCTCGTCGACAGCAACATGGAGACCGCAACGCCCGGGCTGTACGCCATCGGGGACATCGTGCCGACTCAGCAGCTGGCGCACCTGGCGAGTCGCGAGGCGCTCCAGGCGGTCGACCACGCCGCGGGCAAGTCGCGGGTGCCCATCCGCTACGGTCTGGTTCCCGGCTGCACGTACAGCCATCCGGAAGTCGCGTCGGTCGGGCTGACCGCACGGCAGGCCGAGGCGGAGGGCCGGCGCGTGACCGTCGGGCGTTTCGATTTCGCGGCGTTGGGCAAGGCGTCGATCCTCAACGAACCCTACGGGTTCACCAAGGTGGTCGCCGACGCCGAGACGGGTCAGGCGCTGGGGGTCCAGCTCGTGGGGCCGCGCGTCACCGAATTGATCGCCGGCGCGGTGACCGCGCTGCAACTGGACGCGGATCTCACGCAGTGGGCCGAGGCGATCCATCCGCATCCCACCCTCAGCGAGGCCGTGCTCGAGGCGGTGCACGCCGCCGCCGGCGAGCCGATACACGGAGCATGACGTGGCTGCGTCCGACCTGATCCGCGAGTTGCAGCAAATGCTCGGTCGGACGAAGGTCCTGACCGACCCCGCCGGTCGGACAGTCTACGCCCGCGACGCC
>CAZJMO010000108.1:9511-9764 GCA_964547085.1 uncultured Fibrobacteraceae bacterium
GTCTGCGTCGTCCTGCCGACCGACGCCGAACAGGTCCGCCGGGTCGTGGCCGCGTGCGCCCGGCACGACTGCCCGTTCGTCGTGCGCGGCGGCGGGACCGGACTCTCGGGCGGCGCGCTGCCGATCGAGGGCGCGGTCGTCATCGCCACCAGCGGTCTGGACCAGCTCGGTCCGGTCGATCCCGACCGCCGGCGCGTCTACGCCGGCCCCGGCGTCTTCAACGACGCCGTCAGCCGCCATGCCGCCGCCGCCG
>CAZJMO010000109.1:0-7048 GCA_964547085.1 uncultured Fibrobacteraceae bacterium
AATGGGCTGCGAGAGGGCCATCGGCGACGTGTTCTTCGTCACCGACGGGGAAACGCTTACCTGGCGGGATTTCTACGGGAAATGGGCCGGCTTCATGCCGCAGCCGGTGGAATTCCTCAGCGTTCCGGGAGACGATCCACGCTTCGAGCAGCGTACGCCCGGTTTCTTCCAGCGGACGCGACAGTTCCTGACCGGCGAGGCCGTGCGGGAGTGCCTGCTGGACGCCCCCGGACTGGGCCATCTCACGAAAAGCCTAGTGGGTACGGTTGCGGAATTGCCCGAATCGCGGAAGATTGGGATCAAGAAGCGGCTCGGCATGACCTGGCCCGAGATCGAACGCACCGCGCGGGGACAATCCCTGCCGGGGCTCGACGCCGGACGGGTGATTCGAGAGCGGGGGACCAGTTACACCGATATCAGCAAGATCAAGGCCCTGGGATACGTCCCCCGGATCGATTTCGAGACCGGAAGCGAAATCACCAGAACCTGGCTACAGGCGGCGAGGTACATCTGATATTGCCTGTGGTGTTGCCCTGAACACCACGGGAGGTGTAGACCATGCTGACCGAAATGCCCAATGTCGTGCTGATCGTCATGGACACGGCCCGCGCAAGCGCCTTCTCCTGCTACGGCAACAACTGGCAGACCTCGCCGCGAATCGACCGCATCGCCCAGCAGGGCGTCCTCTACCGCAGTGCGGTCTCCAGTTCCCCATGGACGCTCCCGTCGCACGCGACCCTGTTCACGGGAGAGTACGCCTCCGAGCACGGTTGCAACCGGACCACGTACGAACTGGAGTCGGGGAAGCGTACGCTGGCCCGGGTCCTGCGAGACAGCGGCTACCACACGATCTCGGTGGCCAGGAATCCCATGCTCTCCCGCCAGACCGGAATCCTCCAGGGTTTCGACGAGATCTACTGTCTGGACCAGTTCTTCGCCGACGTGGAACTGGTCCGGGATCTGGTCGGCGACTATGAATCCTACTCGGGGTTGAAGAAGATCGCGTGCCTGCTGGACCGGTTCCGGCAAGGCTCCTACGCCAAGAACGTCTTCAACTTCGCGTACCATATGATGTCGGGCCGCTCGCGACGATTCCGGACGGGGCGCTACTACCAGAAACGGGCCGGCACCATCAACCGGCTGGCGAAGAAATCCGTGGCCCGTTGCGCCGACAGCGGGACGCCGTTCTTCCTCTTCGTGAACTACATGGAACACCACCTGCCCTACGTTCCGTCTCATTCCTACTACCGGGACTGGTACACCGGGCGGATTCCCGACATCTTCCTCGACACCGTCAAGCGCGAGCTTCCCCTGTACAACTTCGGCGCCAAGACGCTGACCGCGGACGACCGCAAGCGCCTCTGGGCCGCCTACCACGGCGCCACCGCCAGCATCGACGACCAGGTCGGGGACCTCCACGCGTACCTGGACCGGCAGGGATTGCTCGAAAACACCATGTTCGTCGTGGTCAGCGATCACGGCGAGAACCTGGGAGAGCACGGCCTCCTGGATCACCGGTACTGCCTGTTCGACACCCTTCTGAAGGTGCCCCTGGTCGTACAGTTCCCCGGCCGGGAATACGCCGGCACCGTCGTCGAGGATCTGGTCCAGCTGAGCGACCTGTTCCCCTCGGTGATGGCCGTAACCGGCGCCGACGACGGTCTCGGTGCGCCGCCGGGCCGGGGGTTCTCCCTCCTGCCGGACGCCGTCGTCGCCAATCCCCGACCCTACGCGCTGGCCGAATATCTGGGCGTGCACAAGCTGGTCCGGGCCATGACCAGGGGACACGACGAGATCACCAACCAGGAATCCCGCAGTGCCGACCTCAAGTGCCTCTACCGCGACTCGTTCAAGTACATCATGTCTTCCACCGGAGAGGACTCGCTGTACAACCTGCATCTGGATCCCGACGAGGAGCGTCCGATCGATGCGCCGGAGGTCAAGCGTCAGATGAAGGCCGAGCTGCTCGAGCAGGTGGGCGATTTCCCGGCGAACGCCGCCGAGCCGTCGCGGCTGGAAGACGCGGTCGCCTGGAAGCTGAAGGCGCTGGGCTACATGTAGGATGCCGCCCGCCCGACCGAACCCCGATCCCCGACTGCTGTCCCGATGCGGAATTGGTGGTGCATCCAGCGCTCCATGGCGTAGACTGTGGGCGCTGCGATCCAGACGATTCACCGGACATCACGGACCCCGGTCAGGCCCACGGAGCGTGCGGTTCCGTGTCAGGACAGGTCGATATGCGTGGAGCCATCAAGGGCCTGCTGGGCCATCCAGGACTGCTGAGTGTCGCCGCGTCCCGCGCAGCCGGCACGCTGCTCGTCCTGATGTACCACGACCTTCGCCAGGACGACGACTTCGGCAACTGGCTGCGCGTGCGGGTCTCGGACTTCGAGGAACAACTCGCGTTCCTGGGTCGGCTGGGCCGCTTCGTCGGTCCCGACGCGATCGCCGACCCCGACGGCCTCGCGCCCGATCGCCTGAACATCCTGGTGACCTTCGACGACGGCTATGTGAACAACCATCGGCTGGCGCTGCCGGTGCTCGCCAGGCGTCGCGTACCGGCGCTGTTCTTCGTCTCGACCGATCATCTTTTGCGGCAACATCCCTTCTGGCCCGATCTCGTCGTCACGCCCATCCAGGCCCGGCGTCTGACCGAACTGGACCTGCGGGAGTTCCAGCTGGGCATCCATCGCTTCCGTCCGGCGGACGGGCCCGGGCGGTGGGATGACATCCAGCGCCTGCTGGTGGCGATCAAGGAGGTCGGCAACGCGGATCATCCGATGGTCGCCGGCGTCCTGGACCATCTTCGGAGTGAATTTCAGCAGGATCTGGCCGATCATCTACCCCGGTTCCGGCCCGCGAACGAGACCGAGGTCCGGGACATGGCGGCCAGCGGATGGTGTCACTTCGGTTCCCACGGCCACGGGCACGACATCCTGACGTACCTGTCGGACGAGGATCTGGACTTCAGCCTGCGGGAGTCGCGCAGGGTGCTGTCGGCCGTTACCGGCGGTGCGGTCCGCGATCTGGCGTATCCCGACGGAGGGTGGGACGAACGGGTGGCCGGGCGCGCCGGTGCGGCCGGATACGAATGCGCCTACACCACCGCGTCCGGTCTCGTGACGACCGCGACGGCCGCCATGGCGCGACCGCGGCTGGGCGTCGGCGGTTTCGAATCGATGCGTGTACTGCGTTACCGGATCAGCCGCGTGCTGTTCGGCAGGAGGGGATCGTGAGCGGGGATCTGAGAGTCATCCGGGATCTGGCCGGATTCGAAGCGATCGCGCCGGCATGGGATGCGTGTCTGACCGGCATGCCCGCCCCGTCCCTCTTCCTGACCTCGGCCTGGCTGACCTCGTGGTGGCGCGCCTGGGGCCAGGACAAATCCATGGATGTCGCCACCGTCACCGACGGCGGGGAACTGGTGGCCGGGGCCGCGCTCTGCCACTGGCGCACCCGGTACTACGGCCTGCCGGTGCGGGAATACAAGTTCATGGGCGAGCCCGCCTCCGATCGCCAGGAATTCCTCTGCCGACCCGGCCGCGAGCCGGCGCTGGAACTGCTGTGGGACCATCTGCGGTCCATGTCGCGGCGATACGATGTCGTGCGTCTCGAGGAGATTCCCGAGACCTCGGCAACCCTCTCGTCGAGCGCCGGCGGCCGGATCGAGACCGAGCCGTCGTCCGCCCTGCCCTACCTGGACAACCTGGACGACTGGGAGTCGTTCGAGAAGAGCCTCGCCTACAAGTTCCGGTCGGAGATGAAGACGCGGGTGAAGGTCTTCGACTCCTGGGGCGAGTGGTCGTTCGACATCGTCGAGGGGTTGCCGATCCTGGACCACCTGGACGACCTCGGGCACCTGGAGTGCGAGAGCATGAAGGGCGCCCAGGGCTACGCGCTCTTCTCCGAGCCGCGGAACGTCGCCATGATCAGGAACTTCCTGGCGACCGGGCCCGCGGGGGGGCGGCCCCTGCTGTCGATGCTGAGGCTGGAGGGGCGGCTCATCGGCTACCTGCTGGGATTCGTCTTCGCCAACAAGTATCACGCCTACAACATGGCCTTCCTGCCGGAGTACCGGAAAGGGTCGCCCGGAAAATGGATCATGCACAACACCATCCGGCACGCCGTCGAGATGGGGCTGGGCGAGTTCGATTTCCTGCGCGGGGCGAATTACGTGAAGTCGCGCTGGCGTCCCAAGGAGAGGCGGAACGCGCGCGCGGTGCTGTTCGGCGACGGCCCCGCCGGTTGGCTGCTAAGGCCGGCCGTGTTCCGCGTCCGACCGTGGATCAAGAACCGCCGGTCGGGTGGGCAAGAGCGATGAAGATCCCGGTCCTGTTCCTGGTCGAGCATCTGTCCGACGGCGGCAGCGAACGGCACCTGTACGACGTCGCCCGTCTCCTGGATCCCGAACGTTTCGAATCGCACGTGATCTTCTTCGAGGGCGGGATCATGAGCGAGAAACTGGCCGCCGAGCCGCACGTCCGGATCCACCGGTTCCCGCCGCTGGTCCGGACCTTCAGCTCGGCCTTCCCGCGGACCGTCCGGCTCCTGAAACGCTACATCGACGAGCACGGCATCCGGGCGGTGGTCACCTTCCATTTCCTGGCGGACTTCCTGGGAGCGTCGACGGCCCTGCTCGCGCCGCACGTGAAGGTCGTCTCGAGCCGGCGGGACATGGGGATCACGCGCTCGTCCCTCCACCGGCTCATGGGGCGGCTGATGGGCGCCCGGATCAACCGGTACATCGCGGTCTCGGAGGCCGTCAAGTCGGCGACGTCGCGGCAGGAGGGCGTGCCGCTCCACAAGATCGAGGTCGTCTACAACGGGACGGATTTCGACCGTCTCCTGGCGTGCGATCTGGACGTGGCGGCGGAAAGGGCGCGGCTGGGGATCCGGCCGGAGGCGATCGTGATCGGCTGCGTGGCCAACTTCAATCCCGTCAAGGGGCACGGAACCCTGGTGAAGGCCTTCTCCCGGCTGCGGCGCGATCTGCCGGGAACGTCGCTGCGCCTGTTGCTGGCGGGCGACGGTCCGGTGCGGGCGGCGATGGAGGAGGAGGTCCGACGTCTGGAGCTGGGCGACCGCGTACTGTTCGTCGGGCATCGTCCGGTTCCCACGCGGGAGTACCTGGTCTCGGACATCGTGGTGTCGCCGTCGGACACCGAGGGGTTCTCCAACACGATCGTCGAGGCGATGGCCTTCGCCAGGCCCGTCGTGGCCACCGCGGTGGGGGGAACGCCCGAGGCGGTCGACGACGGGCGAACCGGCATCCTCATTCCGCCCGGAAATCCGGAGGCCATGGCGCGGGCGCTGCGCGACCTCGTGGAGGATCCGCAGCGGCGGGAACGACTGGGCGCCGCCGCGGCCGTCGAGGCGCGGCAGCGGTTCGAGCGGGGCGGGATGATGCAGCGAATCGAATCCCTCATCATGGATCAGGTGGGATCGCGCGGCTGACGCGGTCGTCTAGCGGCGGTCGACGAGGTCCAGGACCGTGTCGGCCAGACGGGCGAGTGCGTCGTCGTCCAGGGTCTGCTGGACGGGCAGGCCGAGGATGTGCCGTCGGGCGAGGTCGGTGTCTTCGTAGGTGCCGGGAGCCAGCCGGGGGTGGCGCCAGAGGCCGAAGATGTAGGGATGGATGCCGGCGTGCCGGAGATCCCGGTCGAGATGATCGCGCTGCGATGTCCAGACGGGGAACACCAGAGGGCAGACGCCTGCCGGGAGATCCGGGAAGAGCGGCTGCAGCGCGGGGGTGTCCGCCAGGCGCGCGGCCAGGTAACGGTAGTTGGCCCGACGTCGCTCCACGATCCCGTCCGGCGACGCCGTCCGGGCGCTCAGCCGGGAGAGCCGCGCCATCCCGCGCCGGTAGTCGGGCCGCGCCAGGGAGAACTCGACATCGCGGTCGACGTCGTCGAGATCCGCGATGGTGTCCGGGTCTTCGCGTCCACCGAACCGCACCGCACGGTACAGATCGGTGATCCGTCCCCCGACGAGGCGCCGGACGCGGTCCTTGATGAACAGCTTGTAGATCTCAGGTGCCGGAAGCGTGGGCGGCGGGGTCGCGAACGAGCGTCCGGTCCACGAGTGGAACGCCTCCGCGTCGACCTGCAGCGCGCCTCCGAGGTATATCCGCAGCGTCTTGGACAGGCTGAACGCGGCGAGCGGTCCGAACGACCCCAGCGGTCTGGTCCCGGCGCGGGAGAACAGCGCGTGGGTGCAGTCCTCGACCAGCGGTACGCCCGCGTCGCGACAGAGGTCGGCCAGCGGGCCGATCTGCGGCTGCGGGAAGCCGAAGTAGTGGATGACCAGGACCGGTCCCGGCCGGGACGCCAGTTTCTTCTCGAGGTCCGCCAGGTCCAGTTCCAGATTCCGGCCCACGCGATAGAAGCCGACATCGAAACCGGCGGCGACGGCGGCATCCACTTCGACTCCGCAGTGGAAAGAGGGCATCCAGGCGACGGCCCCCGGGGCGTATCCCATCCCGCGGAACGCCCAGTAGACCGCGTTTCTGCCGAGGTGGAAGAGGCCGGTGAATGCCGCGAGGACCTCCGCCATGGCGTCGGGCCGGGCGCACAGATCCCGCACGCTGAACTCCGGGAAGGTGACGATGTCGCCCTGACGATTCCGCAAGCGGTCACTCTCCGGGTGAGTCGGGTGGAGTCCGGGGTCGGCGACGCGATCGGGCACGTCGCAACAATCGACGATGCCCGTCCCGTCGGTCAAGGCTTCCATGGCGCGGCGGGACGTGACCGTGACCGGGAACGCGGTTCGGCGGTCGGGTGTTCTTGGTTGACGGGCTCGGAGGAAAGGTCGCAATATTCCGGAACTCCGCTGAACATGTGGCTATCTCGAAAGCGTTGAACCATGCACGTGACCGTTCTCATGGGGGGCGATTCCCCCGAGCGGGCCATCGCGTTGAAGACCGGAGCGGCCGTTGCCGACGCACTGGAGCGGTGCGGGCATACCGTCGTCAGGACCGACATCGCGCGTGTCGGTGATCTCATCGGCTTCGACCCGTCGTCGACCGACATCGTCTTTCCCGCCCTCCACG
>CAZJMO010000109.1:7058-9693 GCA_964547085.1 uncultured Fibrobacteraceae bacterium
GGGCGAGGATGGCCATCTCCAGTCGCTTCTCGACATCATCGGCGTCCCGTACGCTCTCTCCGGTCCGCTCGCCAGCGCCGTGGCGATGAACAAGGCCGCCGCCAAACGCGTCATGGGCAGTGCGGGCATCGCCACGCCGGACTGGCTCCTGATCACCTGGGATCGCGCGATCGCCGGCCCGGTCGCGTTGCAGGGCAAGGAATCCGCGACGATGCCGGTCCGTTCGGCCGCGTCGGACCCCCTGTCCCTCGACTACATCGCCGAACGCGCCGCCGCCGAACTCGGTTTTCCGCTGGTCGTCAAGCTGAACGGAGCCGGCAGCAGCGTCGGCGTCGAGGTCGTCCAGACCGCGGATATGTTCCCGGCCGCCTTCACCCGGGTCGCCGACACCGCCACCGGCCACCGCACCGAGATCCTGCTCGAGACCTTCATTCCCGGTCGCGAACTGACGGCCGCCATCTTCCTGGGCCGTCGTCTCCCGCTCCTGGAGATCAAGCCCGCCGAGGGTTTCTACGACTACGAGAACAAGTACACCGCCGGGGCGAGCGAGTATCTCTGTCCGGCTCCGGTGGATTCGCCGTTCTACGAAAACATGTGCGCCGACGCGCTGAACCTCTACGATCTGCTCGGCTGCCAGGGAACGGCCCGCATCGATTTCCGCTTCGACGGCGCCCGGCACTCCTGCCTCGAGGTCAACACCATTCCGGGCATGACCGCGTTGAGCCTGGTGCCGATGGCGGCCGGCGCGGTCGGCATCTCGTTCGAAGCGCTGGTCGAGGACCTTTGTCGCGACGCTCTGCTGCGACGCGGTCTGCCGGTTCCCGACTGACCCGTCCGCTTCCGGGAACGGTGCGGCGGCGGCTCGTTCCCGCCGTCGTTATCTTGCCTCCGGACTCCATCTCGTCCGAGGATATCATGCCCCTGCAGGTCTACGATCACGAAGCCCGGGCCAAGCGCACCTTCGAGCCGATCGAGCCCGGTAAGGTCGGCCTGTACGTCTGTGGTCTCACCGTCCAGGATCGTCCGCATCTGGGGCACATGTACGCCTTCGTCGCGTGCGACATGGTGCGCCGTTATCTCGAGCACATCGGTTACGAGGTGACGCACGTCCAGAATTTCACCGACATCGACGACAAGATCATCGAGCGGGCCAGAAGCCTCGACGTGAGCGTCGCCGAGGTCGCTGAACAGAATATCGCCGCCTATCGGGAAGCCGCCGAGGCATTGGCGATCAAGCCGGCCCACCACTACCCGCGGGTGACGGAACATATCCCGGAGATCGTCGCCTTCATCGCCAGGTTGGTCGAGCGCGACCACGCCTACGCGTCGGGCGGGGATGTCTACTTCCGAGTCCGCTCGTACGCGCAATACGGCCGACTGTCGGGGCGCGACCTGGATGAGATGCGCACGGGCGTGCGCGTCGCGGTGGGGGATCGCAAGGAAGATCCGCTCGACTTCGTGCTCTGGAAAGCCGTCGACGGCCGCGGTCCGGGCTGGGATTCGCCGTGGGGCCGGGGGCGGCCGGGGTGGCACATCGAGTGCTCGGCCATGGCGACGCGGTACCTCGGCGACCATTTCGACTTCCACGGCGGCGGTCGGGATCTGCTGTTTCCGCACCACGAGAACGAACTGGCGCAAAGTTGTTGCGCCACGGGCAGTCGATACGTCAACCATTGGCTGCACAACGGGTTGGTGTATCTCGGCAAGAGCAAGATGTCCAAGAGCGACGGCAACTTCCTGGCCATGGAGACGTTGCTCGACCGCTATCCGGCGACGGTTCTGCGGTTCTTCCTGCTCAACGCCCATTTCCGCAGTCATCTGGACTTCAGCGAGGACCGGCTGCAGGAGGCGGCGTCCGGCTACGCGCGCCTGCAGCGCGGGACCCAGCGCGTTCTGCTGGCGGTCGCCGAAGCGACGGCTGTGGACAGCGTTTCCGTGCCGGCGGGGTTGATCTCCGGGCCGGGGCTGGCGCTGATCGAAGCGGCCGCTGTGCGTCGAAGACGGTTTTTTGCAGCGATGGACGATGATTTCAACTCCGGAGCGGCGATCGGCGAACTCTTCGGCCTCGTTCGTGAACTGAACCACTATCTGGCGGCGACCGACGACCGCGGGCTGGATCCCGGCGCGTTAGCGGCTTGCCGCGACCTTCTGCTGGACGCCGACGGCATCCTGGGGCTGTTCCCGGCCGGGGTCCGGATCGCTGCAGACGCCGAGGCGGAGCCGCCGTCGACGGTGTCGGCGCTCGCGAGCCGCCGCGATGACGCCCGTCGTCGCCGGGACTGGGGGGCGGCGGACTCGTTACGGGCCGAGATCCGGAAGTTCGGCTGGGACGTCGTGGATACCCGCGGCGGCAGCCGTCTTCAACCTGAATTCCGGGGCCCCTGAGGCCGCTTCAGGTGGTGGGTTTCTTTCCTTTCCGGCCTTGACAGTTCGCGGCAGGGCCGATTATATTCCCCGTCCCTGTGTGGGGATGCTGTGGAGGTATCCCTCGGTGGGGCAGGCGGATGCCTGACGATAAGATCTGGTCCCCCTGGGCCCTTCACGGCTCGGTTCTGAAGGTTTGAGCTGGCGTAGCTCAACTGGTAGAGCTCCTCACTTGTAATGAGGTGGTTGGGGGTTCAAGTCCTCTCGCCAG
>CAZJMO010000110.1:0-545 GCA_964547085.1 uncultured Fibrobacteraceae bacterium
GCCATGGCCGCGTACTGGCCGGGCGCCAGGACGTTCAGTACGATCCAGCGTTCGAGCACGCCGATGGCCACGCCGCGGCCGTAGGTCTCGACGGCGTCGGGTTGCGGCTTGCCCACCAGTCCCATGCCCCAGCGGAGGATGCGGGTGCTCGGATCGGCCAGCGCGAGCAGGGCCGCGATCCAGAGCCAGGGAGTCGCCAGCGCGGCGGCGGGGCGGTCGAGCAACACGACCTGCACCGCGCATCCGGCCACGAACACGGCCAGTCCGAGCGCCATACGGCGCCGCTCCGCGCGCAGGACCAGGCGGTGCCAGGTGATGACGACCGCGCCCACCGAGGCCACCGCCGCGGTCAGAAGCAGCCAGTCGGGCGTCGACGCCGGCAGGAGCAGGGCAAGCGCCACGAGCGAGGCCATGGCGCCCAGGGCGACGAGCAATCCGTCGTGGTCGTCGTGTCCGACAGGGCCGGCAACGAGGCCACCCAGTCGTGCGAGATCAACATCAACCAGGCCCCGGTCATCTGGACCATCGGCAACCGCGCCGTTGAA
>CAZJMO010000110.1:555-9619 GCA_964547085.1 uncultured Fibrobacteraceae bacterium
TTCGAGGAGGAATGCCTGGCGCGCTTCGCCGGTGTCCAGAGCGATCCGGGTCGTCATGGGTTGGTCTCCTCGGCTTGGTCGAGGTCGGCGACGGCGCGCTTGAGTCCGTCGTCGAGCGCCGACCACGCGGCACGATACAGCGACCAGCCGGCGGCCTGGTGACGCAGGCTCACCGCGCCGGCCGAGACGCCCAGCGTGGACGCCACCTTGTTCCACGCGCCCACCTGTTCGTAGAGGCCGATGGCCTGGCGCTGCGGCGCGGTCCAGGCGAGGCGCTGGCGCAGGGCGTACGACGCAAGCGTGCTCCAGAGCGTCTCCAGGGCGTGGTCGCCGGCCTCGATCTGGCACAGGAGGTCGGTGTCCCTGGCGCGGTCGAGGGCTGCGCGCGCGCGGTGGAAGCAGGTGCCGTCCATGCCCAGCGCCTGGGCCTGCAGCGCGGTGGTCAGACCGCCGATGCCCAGGCCGAAGCGGACGGCCGTCGGACGGACCAGCTCGACGGTGGCCGGAATCAGGCGCAGCAGGCTGTCGATGCCCGGCCCGTCGGCGTGGAACAGCGCCTGGAATTCGTCGCCGAGGGTGATCAGCGGATGCGCGGCCAAACCGGGCGCCGTGTCGGGCCGGATCTCGGCGAAGAAGGCGGCGAGCCGCTCCTGGAGGTCGCCCCGCTGGGCGGTCGATATCTCGCGCGACGCGACGAGGTCGCCGATGACGGCGATGTATCTGGCGTTCTTTGTCATGCCGACAGTTGAGCCTCTGGGCTAAAGATTGTCAAGTTAATCTCTGAGGCTCAATCGGCGCGCGCTGATTGAGCTTGAGAGCTAAAGAATGAAAACTTTAGCCTAGAGGCTAAATTGTGCAGTCGTATCAATTGGCATGAATTCCTGATTGGTCGTCGCTTTTCTGTCGACCCAACAGGCGACTCTGCACCTGCTGCTGGCCGGCCATCGTGCCCGACGGCGTCCACCGGTCTCGTGCCGCTTCCGGGCGCCGACCAATGCACGTTTGACACGACGCGGCGGATCGGCTAGCTACGAGTGGACGCGCCTTCTTCTCGATACCTCAGCCCGGCGGAACAACATGTCTTCCTCGCGCAACAACGGTCATCCGTCCCAGAGCATCGTCCGCCGGATCACCGAGGTCAGCTCCGAGTACACGAGTGCGCGCCTGATCTGCGAGAATTTGGAGCGGCGCGTGGTCGGCCAGCGATGTGAACGGGCGCCCGGCTATCTGCCGCCGGAGATCGACTACCAGACCGCCGACGAACACCTGATGACGATCCAGGTCCGCGACTACGACGTCCGCTTCCTGGACCGCGTGCCCGAGGCCCGCGCGCTGGCTCATCTGGCCCTGATCCATCTGGCGCGGCGGGGCGACGGCGCCGCGCGGCAGGAACTCGACACGATCACCCGCGATCTGCACCCGCGCATCGCCGACCGTTTCGCCGGCGCCGACCTGATCGAGAACGACCTGGTCATCCCGTACACCACCGACCGCGAATTCCCCGAGACCCAGATCAGCAACACGGGCTCGATCCTGCTCCAGCTGTCGCGCCAGGGTTTCGCGACGCCCGATTTCAACCTGCTGGCCGCCGGCGTCTACGAGCTGTCCAAGGAGAAGCGGCGGGCGTGCGCGCGCGACGCGATCCACAACCTCGAGAAACTCAGCGGCCGCAAGCTGGGCGATCCCGCCAATCCCCTGCTGATCGCCATGCGCTCGGCGATGCCGCGCTACCTGCCCGGATTCATGCCCACGTACCTGAACGTCGGGCTGACGCCCGCACTCTTGCCCGGTCTGCCGAGCCGGTACGGGAAGGAAGCGGTCGCGCGCATCCGCTTGAGCAACCGCCGCACCATCCTCGAGACGCTCGACCCCGACGCCTTCCGCGCCCTCGAGGAGCAGATCCGCCCCGACCTCTCGCGCACCGAGAACGACGATCTCTCCGATCGCCTCGAGGAGCTGATCGCGCAGCGGGATCCGCGTCTGCTGGACGACCCGCACCACCAGGTCGAGTTCTTCCTGGACCAGACGTACGAGTACTACGACCAGCATTTCGACGCCCTGCGGAACTTCATGGGCAACGAGGTCCACTACCCGACCTTGATCTTCCAGAGAATGGTCTGCAGCGTGATCGACCGCGAGTCCTACGCCGGCGTGCTCTACAGCCGCCACCCGCGGCTCGGGACGGGAATCCATCTCCAGTTCGCCCGCGCGATCTACGGCGAGGACCTGATGACGGGGCGGCTCAGCCCCGAGGAGATCCACTTCGTCGATCCCCAGAACGCCCGCGCCGATTTCCCGGCCGTGTATCACTTCTCGCGTCGGCTGGCGCATCTGGAGAAGATCTTCGCCGCGCCCGTGATGGTGGAGTTCACCGGTGTCCACGGCATCTTCACCATCCTGCAGGTCAACCGCGCGCAGCTGTCGGGCGTGGGTATGCTGACCGCGGTGATGGACGCGTACCAGGCCGGTGAATTCGACGCCGCGCGCGTGCGGCAGCTGATCGAACCGTTCCACATCCGGCAGATCGAATCCGACGCCATCGATCCCAAGTCACTGCAGAGCCTGCCGCAGTTCTGCGGCGGCATCTCGGTCCTGCCGCGGTCGGCGGTGTCGGGCCGGATCTATTTCTCGGGGGAGCGGGCGGACGCGGCCCTGCACGCGCAAGGCGGCGACAACGTCATCCTGGTCAAGACGCGATTCACGCCCACCGACGCGATCAACATGCAGACCGTGCACGGCATCTGCAGCCTCAGCCCGGCGGCCATCCATGTGGTGACCACGGCGCAGACGCTGGGCATCCCGGCGCTGCTGGACCTGGAGAAGGAAGGCGTCCGGATCGACACCGACGGGCGCAGTCTCATCAACCGCGACGGCACGGTCCTGCGCGAGGGCGACTGGGTCACCATCTCCAGCCGGAACAAGGCGCTCTTCGTGGGCAAGGCGGTGTTCTCGACCGCGCGCCTGCTGCGCTTCATGGAGGGCGAGTCGGTCGAACTGACGACCACGGAACGGGCCATGTTCGAGCGTCTGGCCACCTACTATCGGGAGTACCACGGACTGCTCGAGGATGTCGACGCCGGCGAGTTCGAGAGCCTGCAGGCGCTCGGGCACTCGGTCCGCAGCGGTCGGTTCCGCAACGAACCGGAGAAGGCGGCCGAGTTCATCAACCGCTGCTTCGACGTCAACCGCGTCAAGCTGGTCGAGCGGCTGTTCGAGACCACGTTGGGCATGCACCTGAGCAACCAGTCGGCGTTCCGGCTGCTGTCGGTCGAACGCCGCGCCGCGTTGCTGGCGAGCGCGGTCGAGCGGGCGACGGCGCGGGGGCGGACCGGCTACCAGGCGGGGTCGTTCGTGATCGGTTGTCTGGTCGAGCCGGATGCGCCGTGTGCATTCTGGCGCGGACTCGCGCCGGAGGAGATCGCGTTCCTGCTCAACGAGTGGATCCTGCACCAGAAGTACCAGGACATCCTGTCGGACGTGGGGGAGCGGCGGATCAACCGGGCCAAGGGCGTGATCCTGTCGCAGGGACTGGGGCAGCTCCATCTGCATACGGGGCTGGTGAAGGATTTCATGCCGCTGAAGATCAGCGGGGTCGATCTGGACGCGGTCCGTGACGCGATGCCGGACGGTTGCGACGCGCAGACCGTCGAGATGGTCGACCTGCTGCGACAGCCGTACGGCGTGTTCTACGACTTCAGCCGGCCCGACGCCCTGCGGCGTCTCGAGGCGATCTGCGCGGCGGAGAACTGCGCGGTGCCGGGGCCGGACGATCGGTAGCGGGGCCTGCGATCGGCGGCGTGGCGCTCTCGACGGGGTCGGATTATCCATGATATCCTCGACCCCGACGACGTCGCCGGCACCAGTTGTCACCCCGATCCCGGGAGACCGAGCGTGACGAAGCACCAGAACAAACGCATGGGCTGGGAAGTGGCGCGCGATCTGGAGCGCGAGAAGGCCACCATCTGGGAGCGGATCGTGCCCGAGCGGCGGCAGATCAAGGCCGCGATCACCGGGGTCGCCGTCTTCTTCGTGGTCTTCCTGCTGGGCTGCTGGCTGGCGGGGAATTCCACGCGGATCGCCGACAACGATATCATGATCGAGCACGGCTGGGCCGGTTCGCGCGAGTGGGGCCTGATGTGGGGCGTGATCGCGCTGGCGATGGTCTTCGAGTTCATGGACGCCGCGGCGGGCATGGGGTTCGGGACGGCGCTGACGCCGGTGCTCCTGGTGATGGGCTTCGATCCGCTGCAGATCGTTCCGGTGGTGCTGATCCAGCAGACCGTGGCCGGCCTGGTGGGCGCCTTCCTGCACCGCGAGTTCCAGAACGTCGAGTGGAGGTTCAAGCCGCTCAGCGAGACGGTGCGCCTGTGCATCATCATCGCCGCGGCCGGCTCGGTGTTCGTGCTGCTGGCGACGATCGGCATCTACGGCGTGCTCGACCTCGACCCGATCTGGATCAAGCTCTACGTGGCGGTGCTGCTGCTGGCGATGGGGCTGATCTCGCTCGTGCAGTCGCGTCGGGAACGGCCGTACCGACCGAACCAGCTGATCTTCTTCGGGGCGCTGTCGGGATTCAACAAGGGTGTCGGCGGCGGCGGTTTCGGTCCGGTCGTCACCATCGGCGGGTTGCTCTCGGGCGTGCCGGTCAAGAGCATGCTCGGGGTGACGGCGTTGTCGGAGGGCGTGGTCTGCCTGGTGGCGGTGATCGCCTGGTTCGGCATGACGGCCACGGGAATCCGGGTCGACTACGTGCTGCTGGCGGGCGTGATGCTGGCGTCGATGGTCTCTGCGGTGGTCGCGCCGTATCTGACGCGGGTGTTTCCCGCGCAGATCTGGCGCGTGGTGGTGCCGGGGTATTGCCTGGTCGTGGTCGCCATCACCGTGTGGAAGCTGTGGCCGGAGCTGCAAATGCACTTCGGCGGGTAGACTTTCGACGTCGCGGGTGCGTCCTTGGCGCCAGGAGGTCAGGACATGGAATCCATCCGCGAGATCTACCGCATCGGCCACGGTCCCTCGAGCAGCCACACCATGGGCCCCGCGCGTGCGGCCGAGGCGTTCCGCGATCGCCATCCGGACGCAGCGGCGTTCACCGTCGAGTTGTACGGCAGCCTGGCCGCGACGGGCTACGGCCACCTGACCGACCGCGTGATCCTGGACTTGCTCGGTTCCGGGCGGACCGACATCGTGTGGCAACCCGGTGTCGCGTTGCCGCGCCATCCCAACGGCATGATCTTCACCGCCAAGGGTCCGGCGGACGAGACGCTCGAGTCCTGGACGGTCTACAGTCCCGGCGGCGGCGCGATCCGCGACGAGGCGAACTGGGATGTGCCGCGGCCGTCGGTCTATCCGCTGACCTGCATGGACGACATCCTGGCCTGGTGCGACGAGAACGGAACGTCGTGCTGGGAATACGTTGCGAAACACGAGGGACCGACGATCTGGGAGGATCTCGCGGAGGTCTGGCACGTGATGCGGGAGGCCATGGATCGCGGGCTGGAAGCCGAGGGCCGGCTGCCGGGTACGCTGAGCCTGGCGCGCAAGGCCGCCAGCTACGAGATCAAGGCCCGCAACAGCGGCGCCTACCTGGGCGAGACCGGCCATGTCTTCGCCTACGCGCTGGCCGTCTCCGAGGAGAATGCCGGCGGCGGTCGCGTCGTGACGGCGCCGACGTGCGGTTCCTGCGGGGTCGTGCCGGCGGTGCTGCGGTTCCTCGAGGAGACCTACGGATTCAGTGAGCAACGGCTGCTTCGGGCGCTGGCCACGGCCGGCCTGGTGGGCACACTGGTCAAGGAGAACGCGTCGATCAGCGGCGCGGAGGTGGGCTGTCAGGGCGAGATCGGCACCGCGTGCGCCATGGCGTCCGCGGCCGCGACGCAGTTGCTGGGCGGGTCGGTGCTCCAGGTCGAGTACGCGGCCGAGTCGGGGCTCGAACACCATCTCGGGCTGACCTGCGACCCCGTCGAGGGCTACGTCCAGATCCCGTGCATCGAGCGCAACGCGGTGGCGGCGAGCCGGGCGTTGCAGAGCGCGTCGTACGCCATGCTGGGCGACGGGCAGCACCGGATCAGCTTCGACGAGGTCGTGCAGACGATGGCCGAGACCGGGCGCGACATGGGCGCCAATTACAAGGAGACCTCGCAGTCCGGGCTGGCCAAGAGCTGGCAGCAGAGCGAGACGAGGAAACGGCGGTCCTAGGCGCCGGCCCTATTCGCCCCGGTAACGTTCCTGGAAGGTCGGTCGCTGCCCGGCCATCGCCAGGAACCGATCCAGGGGCACGACCTCGAAGGCGTCGGTCGGCAGCCGGTCGAGGATCTCCTTCGCGCGTGTGATGTCGCTCCATTGCCGCACGTGCAACAACAGGAAGTACGGGCGCCGGGCGTTGACGGCGGCGAGTTCGCGAAGGTCGGCCACCGCGTCGTCGACCGGACGGTCCGGCGACAGGTAGTAGTCGAAGCTCACGAGTGGCCGGCCGTCGCGGCAGTCGAAGGTATGCGCCGGCGCGTAACCGTTGATGAATCCCAGCGCGTCCGGCATGCCGGCGTAGAACGCGTCCATCACCTCGCGGGTCAATTCGGTGTTGCCGCTGACGGTGGCGCCCTCGCTGTAATCCATGATCTCGAAGACATCCAGGTCCAGGACGTCCATGAGCCGGGCGGCCTCCTCGACCATGTCGGGCAGTAGCGCCGGCGGCACGGCCTTGGGATAGACGTAGCCGGGACCGCCGAGCGAGCCGATGAAGTAGTCGTTGGGCGTGGCCTGGGTGTAGAAGAACTCGAGCAGAGCCGGCGCCAGCCACGACCAGTTCATCGACACTTCCCACGCGTAGGGCAGGGCGCCGCGGCCGGGCCGGGTCCAGGCGCCGAGGCCCAGGCAGTCGGTCTGGACGCAGGCGATGTAGACCTTGTCCTCGGGGTGCGGCGCCTGGCCGGCTGCGACGGATCGGTGGTTGCGCCACGCGAAGCCGGGCGTGGCCGGCACGCGCGCCATGAAGCTGAGGTTGGGCAGCGTGTGCAGCCCCTCGACGCGCACCGCGTGGCTCGAGCAGAGACGGACGTGATCGCGCTCGCGGTCCTTGCCGTAGCTGTGCCAGCCGAAGCAGAGCGACAGCGGCGGCATGTCGGCCAGCAGGGCGTCGGCCAGGGCGAATTCCTCGGCGTCGTCGGGGTCGCAGCTCAGGTCGGTGCAGAAGGCGCGGCGCGCGACCGCCCAGTCGGCCACGCCCGGTTTGGCGACCGCGCCGGCGTGCCCGCCCAGCCAGACGACCATCTCGCGGCTGCAACGATCCCAGTACGCGGCGCGGGCGCGGCGGTGGACCTCGGCGTCGCTCATGCCGTCGTAACGGCCTCGCAGGTCGTCGATGGGCGTCAGTCCGGCGGCCTCGACCAGCGGGATCTGGTCGGCGGTCACCAGAACGGCATCTTCGAGGCCGGCGACGGTGAAGCCCACCAGCAACGAGGCGCGCACGTCCGGATCCCATACCACGTAGCCGCGGGCGTGGTCGGCGAGGTGTGCGAGGGCGTCCGGGATGTCGCGCAGCGTGGTGAACGTCCAGCCGCGCGCGCCTGCCAGGTGATCGCGCAGGTCGGGCGTGAAACGGAAATCCCAGTCGTCGGGATAGAGGCCGTAGAGGCGCGGGGCGTCGCGGTTGGCCAGGCCCTGCAGGCTCAGGATCAGCGCCTGGCCGGGCAGGTCGCCGTCCAGCCGCCAGTCGCCGTCGTAGTGCCAGAGGAAGGCCTCGCGCGTGCCGGCGCGCTTGAAGACGAAGTGGAGGGTTTGGTCGTCCGGGCGGGTCTCGCGACTCATGTTCCAGACCAGAAGGTCCTGCGCCGGGTCGAGTGTGAAGCGGTGATCCACGACGAGGGTTCGGCGACCCTGGCTGCTCCGGATCGGCAGGTTTTCCCGGACCGCGAGGTCGAGGTCGCGTTCGCGCCAAGTACTGCGCCACGAGCGTTCACGGCCGACATCGCAGCCGAGGCCCATGAAGACGTTGCTGGCCAGGTTGCGGTGCGTGATGACCCGGTGCGTCGGGCCGGTGTCCGGGGCGAGATCCAGCGTGTCGGCGTGCGCGCTGCGGCCGCGGCCCCACGTGGCCACGACGCGAAGTCCCGGATCCGCCTGTTCGCCGACGTCCAGCGTCACGGTGCCGAAGAGGTCGATGTCGGTCGACGCATCGGGGATGAGGACCCAACGGCCGGTCAGGCTCGAGCCCGCGCAGACCGCGGTCGACAGCAGGGTTGCGATGGCGAAAAACAGGGCACGGACCATGAGCAATCCTCCAGGGATCGGGATGGAATCGGATGCTAGCACGTTCGTCTCGACCAGGGAACGTCACGCTCCGCCTATCTAACCCTCTTCGGGGCATACCGTTGGAAATGAATCTTGCATTATTCGTGAACTGGTCTGCATCATGCAAATGGATGTCAATGAATATTGAGGTTGCAGGGCATGAGACCGTGCACGACATCACTCGTCCCTCCGAGGAGATCGATCATGAAGAAGATTCGAGTTCCGTTGGCCATGCTGGCCATGTTGCTTGCCGCGGCATGGCTGATCACCGGTTGCAGCGACGATGACCCCGTCGATCCCGGCGGCGAAACGCAGGACACCACGGCGCCGGAGATCGTGGAGATCTCGCCCGGCAACGACGACAGCGGCGTGGCGACCGGTGCGACGGTGACCGTCACGTTCAGCGAGGCGATGGCCGCCGATTCGGAGACCGATCAGATCACCCTCTCCAGCGGTACGATCACGGACCTGACCTGGTCGGACGACCGCACGCTGACGATCGGACACGAGGCCTGGGCGGAGGGCGCGGCCGTCACGTTGACCGTCGGTGTCGGACTCACGGACACGGCCGGCAACCATCTGGCGACGGCCCACACCTCGACGTTCTACATCATGTCCACCTCGCTCGTGTTCCAGGCGAGCGTGCCGGTGGACGGAGCCGAGGACGTCAACCGCAGCGCCGTGCTCAAGAGGCTGTTATCCGGCTCCATGGACCGGCACCCGCTCGCCACGGCGGCCACCGTGCTGGCGATCGGGCTGGGACTGCTGGTCAGCTACG
>CAZJMO010000111.1:0-8821 GCA_964547085.1 uncultured Fibrobacteraceae bacterium
TCGGCCTGAGCAATGTCCGCCGTCTGGCCGGTGACGCCGGCGGTCGTCTGAAAGTGGACTCGGCGCCCGGCCGCGGCACGACCGTCACCATCACCTTCCCCGCGGCGGAGGCGAACGCATGAGCCTGGTCCTGATCGTCGACGACATCGCCGCCATGCGCGAACAGTACGCCTACGACCTCGAACGCCTCGGCGGCCACCACACCATCGAGGCCGACGGCGGCCGCGCCGCGCTCGACCTCCTCGCCGCCGAACCGGTCGACTGCATCATCCTGGATCTGGAGATGCCCGACCTCGACGGCTTCCAGGTCCTCGCCGACATGAAGCGCCGCGGCGACCGCACGCCGGTCATCGTCTACACCGGCACCGGCAGCTACGAGCGCTGCGTGCGCGCGGTGAAGCTGGGCGCCTACGCGTTCCTGGCCAAGGACGAGCCGCTCGAGCGCGTGGTCCAGGAGGTGGACAACGCCGTCCAGTGGTCCCGACTGCGCGACGAGGTCCGCCAGCTGCGCCGCCACGCCGGCCACGATTCGCCGCTCATCGGCGACAGCCGCGCCATGCAGGATCTCCGCGAGGACATCGACCAGCTGGCCGCCATTCCCAGCGCCGCGCTCGTGCTCGGCGAGAGCGGCACCGGCAAGGAACTGGTGGCCCGGCAGCTCCACGACCGCGGCCCCCGCGCGCGCCATCCGTTCGTCGCGGTGAACGGCGCGGCGCTGCCCGAGAGCCTGGCCGAGAGCGAACTCTTCGGCCACGAGAAGGGCGCCTTCACCGGCGCCGACCGCACCCGCCGCGGCGCCTTCGAATCCGCACACCGCGGCACGCTCTTCCTCGACGAGGTCGGCGAATTGCCGCTGCCGGCCCAGGCCAAGCTCCTGCGCGTGCTCGAGACCGGCGTCATCACCCGCGTCGGCAGCTCGCGCGAGGTGCGCGTGGACGTCCGCATGGTCGCCGCCACCAACCGCGATCTGGACGCCGATGTGCAGACCGGCCGTTTCCGCGAGGATCTCCTCTACCGACTCAACGTCCATGTCCTGCATGTGCCGGCTCTGCGCGCCCGCCTGACGGACGTATCGCTGCTGGCCGACCACTTCCTGGCGCAGGTGGCCGAACGATTCGGCCAGCGCACCAAGACGCTGACGCCCGCCGCGCGCGAGAGACTGACCACCTACGACTGGCACCGCAACAACGTGCGCGAGCTTCGCAACGTCATCGAGCGCATGGTCATCAAGAGCCCCGGCGAACAGATCGGCCCCGACGCCGTCCCCCCGGACATCGGCCCCGCGGCGATCGCGGTCGCCGCCGACGGCTGGACACCCGGCCCCGGCCCCTTGAAGGATCAGAAAGCCGCCGCCGAGCGGGCCATCGTACTGGCCGCGCTCGAACGATGCCGATGGCACGTCACCAACACCGCCCACGACCTCGGCCTGGCCGACCACAGCTCCCTGCTGAAGATCATGAGGCGCCACGGATTGAAGAGATGAAGCGCCCGACGCACCTGTTCCTCATCCTGCCCTCCGTGCTCGTCCTCCTGCTCACCGCCGCTCCGCGGACATCGGCTGGTTAGGAATCCCGGTCCTGGCCTCGAGAACGCGGCGCTGAGTCGTGTGCGGTCGGACACGGCCGGGCGTGTCCCCATGGACACACCGCGTGGCGCGACGCCCACCAGCATCTCCGTATATTACTTTACCGTAAGCCTTTACGCCGGCCAAGGAAACTGGCCCTCACCTTGCGGATGGACAGGTATCGAAGCAACACCAACGCGCCACGATAGGCGCTTACCCAAGGAGGCCGACCATGTCCAGCCGCAAGCACGACAACCCCGCCCCGACCGCCGGCGAGCTCCGCGCCCGCAAGATGAAGCTCGCCGAGGGCAGCATCATCTTCATCCTGGTCCTCAGCGTCTGCGTCTATCTCGGCGTGCACTTCTCCCACGAGCCCGAGCTGGCCACCGATCCGGTGACCATCGACATCACCGCCCCGGCCGTCCCCGACACCGAGCCGGTCGACGCCGACCCGGTCGCGATCGCCACGGTCGACCCGGAGATCTCCGGTGCCGTCGGCGAGACCCCGCCGCTCGCCGAGATCCTGCCCGACGTGCCCGTGTTCGTGACGTACTCCACGGCCGAGGAAGCCTACCAGTCCGGTCGCTACACCGAGGCCGCCGCCATGTTCGCGACCTACTGCAGCGAGCACCCCGACAACGCCTGGGGCCACTACATGCGCGGCCTCTCGCTCTGGAAGGCCGACCGTGACCAGGACGCCGAAGGCGCGTTGCGCGAAGCCCTGAGCGTGAAGCCCGACCACCTCAAGAGCCTGGTGAACCTGGCCCGCGTCGAACTCGAACTGGAGCGTCCCGCGGACGCCCTCGAAACCATCGAACAGGCGCTGGACGTGGCGCCCGACAACGTCGACGCCCGCCGCGTGCTGGGTCGCGCGTACCACAACATGGGTCGCTCCGAGGACGCCGCCGTTGCCTACCTCGCCGCGCTGCGCCTCGCCGCCGACGACGCCTGGACGCTCAACAACCTGGCGCTGGTGTGGATCGAGATGGAGCAGTTCGACCGCGCGCTGCCGCCGCTGGCCCGCGCCGTCGAACTGGCGCCCGAGGTCGCGGTGATCCGCAACAACCTGGGCACCGTCCTCGAGCGGACCGGGCACCTCAGCCAGGCCGGCGAGCAGTTCGAGGTGGCCGCATCGCTGGGTTCCGGCCGCGGCGAGGAGAACCTGGCGCGCCTGAGCCAGGTGACGATCGCGACCGACGATCCGGCCGCCGACCTGATCGCCCTGGCCGCAGCGTGGACCGGGACCGTCGTCGACGATCCCGCCGACCCGGGCGCCGCCGCGGTGACCGCCGTGGCCCTCGACACCGCCGACGAAGACATCGCGCGGTGACCCGACCCTCGACCACAAACGGAACCGCCGGGCCCTCACGGGGTCCGGCGGTTTCGGCTCTTCAGAAATGTCGCGAGCTAGCCCAGGACGGTCCAGTCCACGCTCGGCATCACGGCCTGCAGGTCCTCGAACTCGGCGCGCATCCGGCGGTAGAGTTCGGCCGCTCCCTCGAGGCTGCCGCTCTTGGCCAGCATCTCCAGTTCCCGCGCAACCTCACGGACACGCACGGCGCCGACGTTGGCGGCCCCGCCCTTCATGGAATGTGCCTGCAGATCGACTGCGGCGACATCGCCGGCCTCGACCACGGCCTGCAGGTCGTCCAGTTGCCCGGGCGCCAGTTCCATGAAGAAGTCCAGCAGTTCCTTGAGGAGCTCGGGATCACCGCCGAGATTGTCGAGGGTTCCGTCAAGATCCAGGACGCGGGAAATCTCGGGTGCAACATCCACAGGTGCCATCAGTTCTTCCTCCGGACCGACTCGGGTTCTGCGGGCACGGTCACACCACGCCCGCCATCGTCGTCTTCCAGAGTACTGATCGGCTTCTGTCAGCCAAACCTTTAGCCCCGATCGTCGCCACCTCGCCCGCCGCCGGAATCCGGCTTTCCACCCGGTTTCTGCTCGTTCGTCTTCTTCGCCGTCTTCTTCACGGTCTTCTTGGCGACCTTCTTGGCGACCTTCTTCACGGTCTTCTTCGCCACCTTCTTCGCGGTCTTCTTCTGCGTCCGCGTCTCCGGCGCCGCGGCCTGGGCAGGAACCTCGGGCGCCATGTTCGGCTCCGACGTTTTCCCGACGACCGCCTTCTTCGCCGTCTTCTTGGCCACCTTCTTGGTGGTCCGCCTCGCGGTCTTCTTCTCGGTCGACTCGACCGGCGCTGCTGCCGACCCCTCGGACGGAGTCGCGGACTGAACCGACGACGCCTCCGCGGTCACGCTCGCCTGCGTCGCGGCCTCGTCACGCTCGGGACGTCGGTGATCCCGATCGTCCTTGCGGCTGCGGCGACGCCGACGCGACTTGGTGGCGCGGGCGTCCGGCGCGGTCTCGCCCTCGCCCTCGCCCTTGCCCAGTCCCAGCACCACGAGCGTGCCGCCGGCCCGGTTGTCGCGCTCGACCTCGATCAGGCCGCGGTCGCGCGCGTCCTCGAGCAGGTCGCCGAACGTGGAGTAGCCGTAATTCGCCTCTGCGAACTCCGGCTGCTTGCGCTTCATGGTGTCCTTGATGAGTGAGGAATAGAGCACGCCACGGCTCTCCTGCAGCAGACTCCGCGTCGTCTGCAGCAGGAAGTCGAACAGCGTCCGCTTGTCCTGCGGCACGGACGACACCTTCTGCGACACCTTGGTCACGGCCGTGTTGTAGATGTCGTCGTAGAAGATGAACTCGTCGCAGTTGGCGATGAGCAGATGGCTCGAGCTGCTGCGCACGCCGATACCGATGACGCGCTTGTTGTTCTCGCGCAGCTTGGACACCAGCGGCGAGAAGTCGGAATCGCCGGACACGATGACGAAGGTGTCGATGTGACCCTTGGCGTAGCAGAGGTCGATCGCATCGACGACCAGCCGGATATCGGCGCTGTTCTTGCCGCTGATGCGCGGCGTCGGGACCTCGATCAGTTCGATGGCTGCCTCGTGCAGCGGCGTCATATGTTCCTTGTAGAAATGCCAGTCCGCATACGCGCGCTTGACGATGACCTTGCCCTTCTCCAGAACGCGCTGCATGAGCAGGCGCACGTCGAAGCGCTGGCGCGAGTCCCTGGCGCCAAGAGCCACGTTGTCGAAATCGATGAACAGCGCGAGATTGCTCTCGTCTGATAGACTCATGAGATACTCCTTGTCCGGGTCATGAGGTCGACCCGACCTTGCCGGGTCGGTCCTTCAAGTGCCACAATAGAGGAACAACGGAAACTCGCCTAGCGGAAGTGTGGCGGCTGCAACCGCCAAGCCCCGGGAGACCGAAATGACCCACACGCTCACCGGCCACGAACTCCAGCTGTTGATCCAGCGCGTCTTCCGGCCCGGCCCCGACGACAAGGGCCTCCTGATCATGGTCGACCTGCCGGATTCGCGCCTGGCCGACAACGACGACTGGCGCGCCCGCCGCGCCCTGGCTGCCGACTGGGCGACGAAGCTGAACGGGGAATGCGAAACGCTCGGCCTGACCCGCGTCACCCTCGCCTGGTTCCGCAACGCAGGCGGCAACAACGCCGACCTGCCCGCGACGGCCGTCGTCGGCGAGACCGGATGGCTGCCCGCGAACGCCGACGAACTGGACGCGCACCAGCAGATCCCGTTCACCGACCTCTTCGCTCGCCACACGCTCGTCCTGGCGCCGACCGAACTGTCGGCCACCGCACCGCTGAAGGTGGCCACCCGCGCCGGCGGCTTCCGCGCCGCGACCATGCCCGGCTTCCTGCCGACGATGATCCCCGCGCTGAAGCTGGACTACGGCGAGATCAACCGTCGCGTCCATATCCTGAAGGACCTCTGCGACGCCTCCGAACGCTGCGTCGTCGTGACCGAGACCGACGCCGGACGGCACGAGCTGGTCCTCGACCTCCGCCATCGCCTCGGCCACGCGTCGGGCGGCCTGTTCCCGGACAACGGCGTCGCCGGCAATCTGCCGTCGGGCGAGGCCTACATCGTGCCTTACGAGGGCGAGCTCGAAGGCGATCCGAGCCGCACCGCCGGCGTGTTGCCGGTGCAGCTCGGCGACGAGGTCGCGCTGCTGGAGATTGCGGAGAACCGGGTCCGCAAGGTGCACGGCGACGGACCGGAAACCGCGGCCGAACGCGACCATTTCGAGCGCGAACCGGCCTACACCAACCTGGCCGAACTGGGTCTGGGTGTGCTGGGAGACTTCGGCCTGCATCCTACCGGCAGCATCCTGCTGGACGAGAAGCTGGGCCTGCACATCGCCTTCGGGCGCAGCGACCACTTCGGCGGTCAGGTCGGCCCGGACGATTTCACGTCGCCGGACGCGGTCATCCACCTGGACCGGGTCTACATCCCGGAAACCCAGCCGCGCGTGGCGGTGCGCGAGGTGCGGCTGGAAGGACCCGAGGGCGCCCGTACGATCATGGTCGACGGGCACTTCGCCGGTGTGTTCTAGGTCATTCCATTAGAACGAAAAGAAGCGAGGCGACCTTCTCAGGCCGCCTCGCATTCCCTACCCGGGGATGATCCCGGAAAATAGAGCCGGAGTCCAACCCCGACAGCTCTCGCCCAAAGCTATCGAGAACCCGCGGACTCCGGCATTTATATTGGGGCCGGGAACCCGATCGGACGTCTCTCGCCCAAAGCCATCCGGATTCGTGATGGTCCCGGCCTTGAATCCGCTAGTGGTTAAGTTATAACTCAATCATCGCTCCGCGTAAAGATATATGTAGCGTTTTTCATGTCGGCTCGTGGCACGATAACGAACACGTCGATCCATCCTGGACACCCACGCCGTCCACGTTCGCCGTCAACCCGTTGATATATGAGTAATTATACCGCACTTGAAGGATTTCGATCACAGACCCTCGCCACCGGGTCGAATGCCGGCTTTCCGCGCATTTGGCGCACAAGTAAATCCCGATACAAAACTAAAGAACCCTGCGGGAGAGACTGCGGAACTCTTGGAACTCCGGGCGGAGGCGCTACGAAACCGGGATGTCGACGGCGCAACAAGGCCCCCGACGCCAGCGAACGGGGGCCTTGCCTGGATCTGATCGGGCGGCGGCTACCGGTAGAGGTCCTTCACGACGCTCCAACTCGTGTCGGTGGTCGGAACCGAACCGCAGAAGAAATCCTCCGAGAATTCCACCGTGCTCTCTTCGACCCCGCCGCTCCAGGGAGCCGAGAGATGGAAGACACCGCTGGCGACGTAGTCGCCGGCCGGCGCAAAGATGCTCCACTCGCCCGCGAACTGATAGAACTGGCGGTAGCACGCGCCGTCCTCGCGCGAGACGATGCCGGCCCACGTGATGGTCTCGAGCACGTTGCCTTCGGCATCGGCGATCGTGACGACATAGTCGAGGTTGCCCTCATTGATGCCGGTACGCCAGTGAACCACCGTCTCGGCGACCCAACCGTTGCAATCGCCCTCGCCCGTCACACTGACCAGATGGGTCGCCGACGCCGCGACAGGCAGCATGAGGAGACCGGTCAGAATTGTTGCGACAGCAATACCTTTGTTCACGACAGATACCCTCCAAATAATAAAAATTCCCTCAACCTTGAGTGTGATCTCAGGTCATGACAAAAACTATTATATCATCACCTTCGAGTCGAGGTCAACACTGTTTACGAGTTCTTCTGTCCCCTTTTCCCTTGAGGCCGTCACCGATCAAGGGCCAGATGAAACATCTGATCCAGCTCGTTGTCGAGGCCCGCCTCGAGAAGCAACCAGCCGGCGTCTTTGATTCTCATTGCAATGACCGGACCATCTCCGGCGGCGTCCGCGAAAATCGCCGACCGTGCCGCACCGACGATCACCAGGCCGTCGCCCGGCAAACCCGCGGCGTCGAGCCGGGCCGACCATGACCCGACGTCTGCCGGTCCGGTGAGGATCGTCCGCAACGCGAAACCGTCCCGCCGCAGTCGCGGCCAGGCCCGTCCCAGCGCGGTCGTCACGCGCACCAGATCCTCGCCGGGATGGGCGAAGATCCAGACCTCGTTCGCCGCGGCATCGACGCCCCCGTCGGCCGTCACCGCCGCGATCGCCCGCTCGACCGGCGCGATCAGGTCGGCATCGACCAGCGTCGATGCGTTCCAGCCGGCAGGGTCGATATCCAGCGGCAGGGTCACGCGCGTGGTGCCCGCCGCCGCCACGGAGAATTCGCGTAAACGGCCGCACGCGCTGCCGCCCGGAACCCTGGTCACGGCGCCCAGCACATACCGCCCGGCGTCCCAGGCCTGCCCGCCCTGCTCGACGTCCCACCAGCGATGTTCCAGAACCCCGTCGCCCGGTTCGGCCACCATGAAGCGCCGATAGGACTCGGCGTCGGGCGCCGGTAATCCACCCCGCGTCAACGCGATCTCCAACCAGCCGCGTCCCGCCGCGTCCGCGACGGCCGACTCGCCCGTCGTCGGCAACGGCTCCACCGGATTCCAGACGCCGTCCCAGATCTCGACACGGCCGTGTCGCCAGCGCGCCGGAACACCGGCTCGACGGCACAGCCCCACGAAGCAGACCTCGAGGTCGGTGGCGCGGGCGGCCCCCAAACGCCACGTCTGATGCGGCGCCAGCGGCTGGCCCAGTGGTCCGTCATCGACCACTTCGGCGCGCCGCTGGAAACGTTCCAGCCAATCGGCCATGGTGGCGTCGGCTGTCGCGGCCAGGGGCCACAGGGGCAGCGGACCGCGCCAGTCGCATCCCGGCTCGCGCGCGATGCGCGCCGTGAGCACACCCTCGCGCCAGATGCTGTCGGGAACGGCGAGTCCCCACGCCGTCCAGACGGCGTCACGTACGGCCAGCGCCTCGTCCACGTGCGCCCGGACCACGCGCTCGTCCCACTCCAGCAGATCCTTGTCGTCGGCCGCGGCGAGCAGGGCGGTGACGGCTTCGCGGCGCTCCGCTTCCACGGCCCACGCCAGCAACCGGACCCAGACCGACCCCGACGCGTGCGGCTTGCCCAGGATCGTCTCCCAGCGGGATCGGAATTCCGGCGGCAGCGAATCGAGCACGGCCTGCTCGTGGTCGTCCAGGGCGCGCAGCTTGGCCCGCTCGGCCTCGCGCATCGACACCAGCTGGCGATGGCGCGCCATGGTCGCCGCCGGCACCAGTTCCAGCCGCCGCAGCGGCGCGGCATCGGTCTCGGGATAGTGCAGCCAGAACGGCGGCGCGCTCACCAGGTCGTAGCGATCCGACGAATCCAGCTGCACCGCGACCGCACCGCCCCGCTCGCCGCGGATCACGCGCAGCAGCATCGCGCCGTCGGCGGGGTCGGCTGCG
>CAZJMO010000111.1:8831-9610 GCA_964547085.1 uncultured Fibrobacteraceae bacterium
GGACTTGGCGAGATTGCGCGGCTTGTCGACGTCGTAGCCGCGTTCCTGGGCGACGGTGGCCGCGAAGACCTGCAACGGCACCGTCGATACCAGCGGCTGCAGCAGTGTCGGCGTCGGCGGGATCGGCTGCGGTCAGGGCATACTCGCCGGGCCCCAGGTCGAGCGCCTGGCCCGGCGTCGTCCGGGCGATGGCGCGCATCGTGCCGTAGTTGAGCACGTTGACGAAGACCTCGGCGTCGGGGGCGCGGGCCACGGTCGCCGAAAGAGTGAACGGGTCGGTATAGACGCCGGTGCTGTTGACGACCGTGACGCCGTCGCGACGGCGATAGAGCGGCTCGGGCGCGGGGTCGAACTCGCCGTACGCCAGGCTGCGCACGAAACCGGCGCGGCCGGCGGGGCCGGAAAACCACGCGTTGTCCAGGCAGGTGCGGTCGTCGCAGCTCTCGGCGTAGTGCCAACGGCCGTCGGCCCAGACCTCGACCCAGGCGTGGTTGTCGTCGGTGAAGGTCCAGTAGGGCGTCGAGCACGACCGCGCCGGCAGGCCCGCCGCACGCAACGCGCAGATGTTCAGGATCATCTCCTCCTCGCAGCGACCGAGCCCCCGCGCGATCACCGTCAGCGGCCCCATGTCGCGACCGCTGGTCGGCGTGTACGTGGCCTGTTGCCGGCACCATCGGTTCACCGCCAGAGCCGCCTCCTCCATCGTCCCGCAGTCGGCCAGCAACGGCGCGAGCGCGCGGGCCATCACGCCGCGCCAGGGCTGCACGGGCTCCTGGGAC
>CAZJMO010000112.1:0-2406 GCA_964547085.1 uncultured Fibrobacteraceae bacterium
CAGCGCCTCGGTGGCCGCGACCGGCAGGAAGACGAAGAACGAGGTTCCGACATCCAGCTCGCTGTCGAAATCGATGTAGCCCTGGTGCTGTTTGCAGATGTTGTACGCGGTCGCCAGACCCAGGCCCGTGCCCTGCCCGAAACCCTTGGTGGTGTAGAACGGCTCGTAGACGTGGTCGCGCGCGTCGGGAGGAATCCCGCAGCCGTTGTCCCGCACCGCCACCTGGACGTAACGCCCGGGCCGCGCCCAGGCCCGTGTCGCGCAGAACTCGCGCCCGACATCGCACACCGAGGTCTCGATCTCCAGCCGACCCTCGCCGGGCAGCGCGTCCCGCGCGTTCAGCACCAGGTTCAGCAACACCTGCTCGATCTGCTGCGGATCGGCATAGACCAGCGGGAGCTGCGCCGCCTGTCGGATCACCAGCGACACCTGCTGCGGCAGCACGCCGCGGCTCATGGCCACGAGTTGATCGACGACGCGGTTGAGGTCGATCATTTCCGGCTGCAGGGCGTCGTAGCGGCTGTACGCCAGGAGCCGCTGCACGAGTTCACGCGCCCGGCCCACCGCCGTCAGGATCATCCCGACCTCGTCCTGCGCCGTCCCCGGATGGATCGACTCCGCGTAGCCCTGCACCACCTGCAGCATGTTGTTGAAGTCGTGCGCGACGGCACCGGCCAGCCGGCCGACCGCTTCCATCTTCCGCGCCTGCTGCAGCCGTGCCTGTAGCTGCCTCTGGCGCGTGACGTTCTCCACCAGGCTGAACACCCGCGTGACGACGCCGTCGGCGTCGCGAACCGGGACCTTGACCACGTGCAGTTCCAGCGTCCGGTCCGTCAGCTGCAGGGACAGCTCGCCCTGGTCCTGCGGCAGACCGCGGTCGGCGGCGATGTGATCCTGGCGGCGCATGTCCTCGGCGACTTCGGCGGGGAAAAGATCCAGGTCTCTTCGGCCGAGCACCTCGGCCTTGGACAACCCCAGTTCCTCCTCCATGTACGTGTTCCAGACCACGTAGCGCAGATCCTGGTCGAGATCCTTGGCGACGATCCCCAGCGGCATCGTCTCGATGAGCGCCACCAGGATCTCCTGCTGCGCCGCGATCTCGTCGCCCGCGCGCCGGATCCGGGTGAGATCCTTGATCACTGCGAGCGTTCGCGACCCGGCCGTGTCGGCCAGCGGCAGGCTGGTCACCTCGACCGGCACGCGAGTGCCGTCCAGACGCTCCAACCAGACCTCACGCCCTTCCGGCGAATAATCGTCGGCCGTGCCGTCGACCTCCAGGGCGTGCCGACTCTCAGCCGGCACCAGATCCTCCAGATCGCGCCCCACGAGGCCGTCGGCCGCATCCAGCAAACGGGTGCACGCGGCATTGGCCAGCACGACGCGACCGCCGTCGTGCACCAGGATCGCTTCGGGCAGGAACTCCACGAGGAGCCGGTAACGTTCCTCGCTGCGGCGCAACTCCTCCTCGGCGCGCAATCGCTCGGTCACGTCTTCGACGATGGCGAAGATCTCGGCGCGGCCGGTTTCCGGGTTGATCGTCAAACCACTCGAGACGTAGAGCTTCACCTCGACCCCGTCGAGACGCTGCATATCCAGGATCCGCGTCGCACGGTGCTGCGGATCCGCCTGCAAGGCCGCGATGAGTTCTTCCCGCTTCGCGGGATCCTGGAAGAACGTGCGGACGCCGTCGCGGCGTCGGGCGTAAGCCAGCAGATCCTTGACCGACGCGGCGCCGCAGATCGCCGCCGTCGCGGGATTCGCGTAGAGGAAGGATCCGCTGAGGTCGGTGATCGTGATACCGACATGCGCCGCCTCGTACAGTGCGCTGTACCGTGCGACCGAGGCGCGCAGGGCATCCTCGGCGCGGCGCCGTCCGGTGATGTCGGCCGCCACGCCGGCGGCGACCGGTTCCCCGTCGGCACTCGTCTCGACGTGCACGGTGCGGGCGTGCAGCCAGCGGACGTTCTTGTCCGGACGCACGATGCGGAACTCCTCGTCCAGCGGTTCGTGATGCCCCACGGCCTGGTCGATGGCCAGGCGCATGCGATCGCGGTCCTCGGGATGGATCCACGGCAGCCACGCACGGAGCCCGCCGCCGCCGATATCCTCCCGGGAGACGCCGAACACGCGTTCGAAGGCGCTGTTGACGTAGCGGAGATCGTCGCCGACCCGCAGCCAGAGGATCTCCTGCATGCTTTCGGTGATCAGACGGAGCCGCCGCTCGCTCGACGCCAGCGCGGCCTCGGTACGCCGCCGCGTGGTGACATCCCGCGAAATGACCACGACCTCCGATTCGCCGTGTCCGCCCGCCGGCGGCACGCGCCTCCCCACCGACTCGAGCCAGATCTCCCGTCCGTCCTCATGGCGCAGGCACGAGGTCACGGACACTGGCTGGTCGCACTCGCC
>CAZJMO010000112.1:2416-9588 GCA_964547085.1 uncultured Fibrobacteraceae bacterium
GAAGGCCGCCGCCAGATCGGCGCGGTTGCAGACCTGCCACCGGGGCACGCCGCGACGGTCGTAGAGCTGTTCGTGGTTGATGCCGAAAAGGCCGCCGAATCCGCTGGAGGCGTAGAGGAACCGGCCGTCGAGGCGATGGCGGGAGAAGAGGTCGCCCGCGCTCTCGATCTGGTGCAGAAAGCCGGTCTCACGGCGATTCACGCGACGCAGATAGACCGCCGCCAGGGTGAAGGCGATCAGGATCGCGGCCAGGAAGGTCAGACGTCCGAACAGCGCGTGGCGCGGAACCTCGGTCAGCAGCGTGCCGATCAACGACGGCCCCGTCTCCCCGGGAAGATGAACTTCTCCCAGGTGGAGGCTCGCGTAAAGATACACCGAGTCGAGGGCCCAGTAGGCAACCCCCGCGATGAACGATAGAACGAGGGCGCGGCGGGTCAGGGTATCCATGGCTGCTCCGGGAAGGTGCGACATAGACCAGACCCTGTTAGGGATAACCCCTTTTCATTGAAGCGGCAACGCCAGGATGAGTCGAAATCGGGAGCCAGTCCGAGAAATTTTGAAACCTTCTTTACTCCACCTTGCTCGAGTCCTTGTTTTGAATCTTAATTCAGATTTTTGTTTATCATTCGTCCGAAGGTGGATTCAAATGAGCTAGACATCCATCACCCCGACACAACGACGCCGGCCCCGCGAGGAGCCGGCGTCGTCTTTCTGTGTCAGGCGATGATCACTTCAACAGGGTCATCTTCCGGGTCTCCACGTCGCCGCCGGCCTCCAGCCGGTAGAGATAGTGCCCCGAGGGAACGACGCGCCCGCTGTCGTCCCGCCCGCGCCAGGTCACCTCGTGGCGACCCGCATCGAGGCTGGTCGACACCAGTTCGGAGACGACCGCGCCGCGGCTGTCCAGGACGGTCAACCGGACATCGGTCGCGGTCGGAAGCGTGAAGGCGATGGTCGTGGCCGGGTTGAGCGGATTGGGCCAGGCCGGCGCAAGCATGGTGTCGCTCGCCGGAACGTCACCCGCGGACACCACCGATTCCCATCCGGCCAGCCGCGCGAGCAGCCACCAGAACGCCTCACCCTTGCGGTAGCAGTTCAGACAATGCGAGTGGGCGCAGTCGCTACAGGTCACGCAGGGGCTGTCGCTGCACCACCACGTGCACCACTCGCAGGCGTCGGAAGCGTCGGGGTAGTACACGCCGTCGGGATCGAAGCTCTCGATGTCGGCGAAATCGTAGAGCACCTTGTCGTGCGAACGGCAGTAATCACGGATCTGGTTGTTGCGGGCGCGGAGGATGCCGTCCTCGCCGGTCCCGTCGAGGTGACCGGTCATGTAAACGAAAACCACGTCCGGATAATCCTTCTCCAGCTGCGCCATCGCGGACAGGTAGGCGTCGATGCCCTCGACGGTGTTGTCGCTGACGCCGCCGCACCACGACCACATCACGAGGTTGCAGGCGGGGTGGGAGTCCAGGTATGCTCGCGTCGGCGCCACCCAGGAAGTGTCGCCGTATTGACCAAGGTCGTCGTAAGCTTCCGAGATTGAAACAGGAGCGTATACGGTCGCGTTTTCACCGCTCAGCAACTCCATGCCCCGGATGAGTTGGCTACCGTGGGAAGTGTGGCCGTAATAAAGGTTAAACTGGCTTCGAACGGTTTCGAACCAGGACTGAGGAAGGTCTTCGAATTGATTGGCTGCCTCGTGATCTGCAACGAGAGCCAGCGCCGGTGATACGACCATGACAGCCGTTACCAGCAAGCTGATGATACAGAGTGACGCGAAGCGCAACATAGCTTCTCCTCAAACATAAAACGGGTACGGGAGCTGTTCATTCTCAAAACTCAAGATCTGAGTAGGTGAGAATACCATATTTAAAAGATCGCGTGTCGTTCCGCGACACAAATTCTCAATTAGGTTCAAACCCTGGGCAAGGCTGCGTCGTCAAAGATTGGAATCCGAACCCAGACCGTCGAGGTGAACGATGCCATCCGCCGCGCTCCGCAAGCTCGCGACGACACCCTGTGAAGCCGATCTGGTTCATGCAGCCCGATCCGGTGATCAGGCAGCCTACGGGCGGCTATACAGCCAGCACGTAGGCCGAGTCTACGCTGTCTGCTTGCGGCTCACGGCTGATGTCGATCATGCCGAGCAGCTCACCCAGGACGCCTTCGTGCAGGCCTGGCGCAAGCTGCAGGGGTTCCGGGGCGACAGCGCCTTCGGCACCTGGCTGCACCGGCTGACGGTGAATGTGGTGATGGACTGGCGGCGGGCCACGGCTCGTCGCAGTCGGCATGAGACCACGTTGGATCCGCTTGAGCAGATGGATGTGCTGGCCGCCTCCCGACCGTCGCCGCCCCCGCAAGTGGGCGAACGACTGGATCTGGAACGCGCCATCGCCCAGCTGCCCGACGGCGCCCGCACGGTCTTCGTACTGCACGAGGGGGAGGGCTATCTGGTCCGGGAAGTCGCCGATCTCCTGGACGTGGCCGAAGGTACGGTGAAGGCCCAGCTGTTCCGGGCCCGCCGTCTGCTGAGGGAGGAACTGCAATGACCGCACGCGACCCACTGCGCGACGCACTGGACGCCCTGCCCCGGGAGATCGAACCCGGACGGGACCTCTGGCCCGACATCGCCGACCGTCTGCAGAGCGAGACACCCAGCGTCGTATCATGGCGCCAGCGTCTCGGGCTCCGCAACACCACCGCAACCGCGGCGGTGCTGGTGGCGGCCTCGCTGGCGGTGTTGATCGTGGCCGGGCCCGATCGCCGGCCGGAACGCGGCCCCGCACAGACTCTCGACCTGACCGCCCTCGACGCCGACTACGAGCAGGTCCGCACCGACGTTCTGGATGTCCTCGACACTCGCTGCGGCACCCTGCCGTCGAGCGCGTGCGAGGGCCTTCGTTCGGGTCTCGACGAGCTGGACGAAAGCGCCGGCGATCTGCGGGAGGCGCTCGCCGCGGCCCCCGCGGACTCGCCGGAATCCCGTCGTCTGGCAACAAGTTACCAGCGAACCATGAAGCAAGCGCGTGGCCTCGCCGGTTACGCATCGCGACTCTGATCCGGAGGTCCAATCATGCAACGACAGACCCGAATCCTCAGCCTCGCAGTCCTCGCACTGGTCCTCGTCTGGAGCCTGCCGACCCTGGCCGGCACCAAGATCGATGAGACCCGCAAGGTGGACAAGGACGCCACCATCACCATCGAGAGCCTCGCCGGCCAGGTCACCGTCACCGGCTGGAACAAGAACGAGGTCAAGATCACCGGAACCCTCGACCCCAAGGCCGAGGAACTGTCGATCGAGGGCGGCGACGACGCGCTCGAAATCAAGGTCGAGTACCCCGACCGGATCCGGAACATCAACGAGGGGTCCAACCTCGAGATCATGGTGCCGCAGGGCTGCATGCTCGAAGTCGAAACGGTCTCGGCCGACATCACCGTCGACAAGGTCAACGGCGAGGTCGAACTGCAGGCCGTCAGCGGCATCATCGACGTGCGCGGCGAACCGTCCGAACTCACCGCCGAGACGGTCAGCGGTCGCCTCGACATGGACATCCGGACCGACACCGCGAGCCTGGCCTGCGTCTCCGGCGACATCGTCGTCAAGGGCGTGCGCAAGAATCTGGAATGCGGCGTCGTCAGCGGTTCGATCACCATCGACGCCGGTAAGGAAATGGAGAGCCTGGAATGCGAGACCATCTCCGGCGAGATCACCGTCGACGGTGAACTCCCCCGCGGTGCGGACTGGTCGCTGGCCGCGCACAGCGGCGACATCACCCTGACCCTGAGCGGCAAGGTGGATGCGGAGTTCTCGATCGAGACGTTCTCCGGCGACATCGACGACGCGTTCGGCCACAAGGCGCGCCGGACCTCGAAGTACGCGCCGGGCCGCGAACTGGAGTTCACCGAGGGCGACGGAAACGCGTCGGTCGAGGTGGAATCCTTCAGCGGGGACGTGAAGATCAGGAAGCGGTAGGACTGGACCGATCGCGCGCTTGCTGGAGCCCCCGGCCGGTTGGTCGGGGGCTCCCTCTTGTCCGGCGCCTAGAGCACGAAATCCAGATCCTTCAGCGGCGTGCGGCAATCCATGTCCAGGCCGCGGTCGCGATGGTCGATGATCTCGGCCGTCACGCCGACGGTGCGCCCGTACAGGAACAGCGTGAAGACCAGATCCTGGATCTGGCGGTCGGTCATCGCGCCGTCCTTGAGGTCCCGCCACACCAGCTTCAACGACATGCACGCCAGCACCGCGTCGATGTTCACGCAGAAGACGTTGCGCGTGACGCCCTGGTGGAACATCTGCTCGACCAGGTGGTGGTAGAACTCCAGGAAGACGTTGCCGATCCCGGCCTCCTGCAGCCGACCGCGCACGTAGTCCTCGCGCGGGTCGAGGTTCACCGACTGTCCCTTGAACACCGGATGGTTCACGCAGGGCACCGGCTTGACACGCAGCGCGCCCGCGTTCTTGGCCTCGGCCTTGTACGCTGCGTAGTCGCGCACCGCCTGCTCGGCGAGTCCGGTGGTGTCGAACTCCGCCGCCGGATCGGCGAGCGGCGTGTCGGCGAAGTAGTGCATCAGGAACTGCACCGCTTCGAACCCGTTGCCGCCGTGGGCCAGCCCCGTGTTGGCCAGGTAGCCCACGTACGCCATCGACAGGTCGTTGCGCGCGCTGACGCTCTCCTTGGCGCCCTTGGCGCTGATGGTCCCCGCCCCGTTGCTCAACGTCAGCCCGATCAGGTAGCGGAACTCCTGGAGGTCCGGCGCCGACGGCTTGCGCCCGAACAGGATACGGAACGCGTTCTGCGTGAACGACTCCCCCACGCCCGACACGCCCGGCCCCGTCAGCTTCCGCCACGCCTTGTTGCCGTCCGGATCGATGACGCCGTATGCGTACTGCCGCGCGATGAGCAGCACATAGCCGACCGCGTCCTCGACCGTGCCGCGCGAGATCCGCTTGCGAAGCATGGGCCGCCAGAGGATGCAGACCGCGGCCGCCGCCAGCAGGAACGCCTTCAGGTGCCGCACGCGCTTTCCCGCGGCATCGGCCCGCTCGAGGACATGCTGGCACACTTGCAGCGCGGTGCAGTCGCGGGTGCTGTCCTGAACCACCTGCCGCAGGAACGTGGTCGTCTCGTCGAGGTCGCCCTCCGGATCCTCGAACCAGGCGACCGCCACGTCGTCCTCGAACTCGGCCGGGAACGCGGTCGTGCCGGGATCGATGCCGTGGTTGCGGATCAGGTCGATGATCAGGCGCGCCTGCTCGCGGGCCTGCGCGGCCAGCGGCGGGTCGCCCGCGACGGCCATGCCGGCGGCCAGCACGGCGTTGGGCGTGGCCCCGTTCGACCGCGCGCGCCGCACCGCGTCCATCTCCCCCGGCTCGAGTTGCAGGCCGAGGTTGAGCAGCATGTTGATGGTGCGCGTGTCCTGCGGCTCGGGCTCGATGCGCGCCAGGACGAAGTAGACGTTCTCCTCGATCGACCGCTCGCTCAACGAGAGGATCGAAGTGCCGTGCAGGCTGGTGACCATGGTCGCCGGATCCAGCCGCGACGCGCCCGACGCGTTGCGCATGCTGCGCCGCAGGAACTGCGCACCGACGTTCCGGTTGATCCGGGCCAGCGTCTCGGCGTACGGCTCGGGCGGCGTGACCGTCGGGATGTCCAGGTCCGCGGGCAGCGGCAGGATGGTGTCGGCCAGCCAGGGCTTGAGGTTCAGATCGCCGCGGGGCGCGAAATCGGGCGCCTCGCCGCGCGCTTCGAGCACGGCCTTCATCGCCGCCGGCACCGCCTGGATCGAAGCCACGCGCACCCCGCGCGGGGAGACCTGCGGCCGCTCCGGGTCGAAGCAGGGAACGCCGAAGTAGTCGTCGAACCAGCCTTCCTTGCTGAGCGCGTCGTCGCCGCTGCCGGCCAGCGCGCCGGCGTGCCCGCAGCTCCGCCCGATGTCCTTCTTCCACCGGCCCGTCACGCAGACGACGATCGGCTTGTCGAACGGGAACGTCCCCTGCTCGACCATGTCCAGCGCCATCTTCTCGTAGTAGCCGCCGGGCTCGACGTAGAGCGCGACGGCGCGCGTGCGCGGGTCGTTCTGCGCGGCGTACAGGAACTCCGGCAGCGCGAAGTGGATGTAGACGTCCTTGCCCGAGCTGACCGCGGTGCTCAGCCCGAATCCCTCGGTCAGCAGGTACTCGGCCATGGTGGTGGTGAAGTTGCCGCTGTTGCTGTGGATCGCGACCGACCCCTTCTTCAGCGTCTCCGCCGGGTCGTCGCCGCCGAGCGCGCCGCCGATCCGCACGTTGTCCCACACGTTCGCCACGCCCAGGCAGTTGCAGCCGATCACGTCCACGCCGGCCTCCTGGCACAGGACGCGGATGTTGCGCGAGTCCGCGGTCGAGACCTTCTCGGTGACGATCACGATCCGCTTCAACGCCTCGTTCCAGTGGATCAGTTCGCTGACCGCCTGCGCCACCGCCAGCGGCGGCAGGTAGATCACGCCGACATCGAAGGTGTGCCCGTCCTTCATCGCGTCGCGCACGCTGGGATAGACGGGGATGTCGCCGAGGTCGGTCTCCAGCTTGCCGCTGCGGCCGTACTGCACGCCGACGGCGACGTTGCCGCCGGAGTAGACGTGCGACACGGGCGTCACCTTGCGGCTCTCGCCGCCCAGGATGTTGATCACGCAGACGCGCGAGTCACGGGTGACGAGGTCGGCCAGCGAACGGACGCCGACGTAATAGGGGAACGGGTCGGTCTTGAGCTGCCTCATCGTGCCACCTCCGTGTACTGCGCGCGTCCCTGGTCCTGCCACCACTGGTCGATCCTGCAGGCGTATTCCAGGGTCATGATCATGGACGTGTCGTAGCCGAAGAAGCGGTACGGCAGGTTCAGCGAGTCGAGGATGTCGCGGGCGTAGACCATGCCCGACACCAGGTTGGGACCGCCGCGGCCGACGACCACGTAGAGCGGCTTCGGGCCGTGCTCGGCCACATGGTCGCGCAGGGCGTCGAAGAGGCCGCGGAAGGTGACGTAGATGTCGGTGTTGTTGGCCTTGCCGCCGATCACCAGGATGGTGCTCGTGGTCTCCCAGTGATGCTTGAAGCTGATGCGCGCGATCTCGTACATCTTCTCGTAGGGCGGGTTGCCGCCGAAATCGGAGGCGAAGATGGCCTTCTGACC
>CAZJMO010000113.1:0-9525 GCA_964547085.1 uncultured Fibrobacteraceae bacterium
GGAGAATGATGCCAATATAGAAGCAACCGATGGAGTAGAGCGAACCCCTCTTATAATCTCGGCTGAGAGTCAGAATATGGATGTTGTAAAAATATTGGTCGCCAATGGAGCAAACATTAATGCTCAGGCAATTCGAGGTTACACTGCTTTACTCTGGGCGGCTCGAAACGGGTTTGAAGATATGGTTGATTATATGATAGAACAAAAGGCTACAATAGATCCCAATATGCTGGGTTTAGCATTTCAAATATCAGCCATGAATGGGACGACGGCTTCCAGGACGACGACGGTTGCCCCGACCTGGACAACGACGCCGACGGCGTCCCCGACGCCGACGACGCGTGCCCCGACACCGAGGCCGGCATCCAGGTCGACGACCGCGGCTGCCCGCTGTCCGCCACGCGCGTCGCGCCCGCGGTCCGGGCCATCGAGGCTGGTCTGATCCTGGAGGGTGTCTCGTTCCGCAGCGGCAGCGCCCAGCTCACCGCCGCATCCATCAGCGTCCTGAGCCGCATGGCCGACACGCTCAAGCAGAACACCGAGGTCCGCGTCGAGGTCCGCGGACACACCGACTCGACCGGTTCGGCCGAAACCAACCGCGACCTCTCCCACCGCCGCGCCATGGCCGTCCGCGACGTGCTGATCCAGCTCGGCGTGTCACGGAGCCGGGTCACCGCCGTCGGTTACGGTGAGGATTACCCGATCGCGTCCAACGAGACGCACGCGGGGCGCACGGCGAATCGGCGCGTGGAACTGCACCGGATCGACTGATCGCCGAGACCGTACAAGAGAGACGAGGCCGCGGCGTTCAGCCGCGGCCTCGTCTCGTCGGCAACCATCGGGACCGGCCCGCCGGCTCACTCGATCAACAGATGGTGATGCCGCTTCTTGCCCACCTGCAGACGGATCCGGCCGTCGTCGACGTCCGCCGCGGTCAGCGCGCGGTTCTCGTCGTCGACGCCCGTCCCGTTGATCTTCACGCCGCCCTGACGCACCAGCCGCCGGGCTTCGCCCTTGCTCTTGCAGAGTCCGGTCTCCGCCAGTGCGTCCAGCAACCCCAGACCGTCGCCCTCGAGGCGATCCGCGCCGAGCGCGCTGCTCGGCACCGACGATTGGTCGCCGCCGCCCGAGAACAACGCCGACGCAGCCTTGTCCGCCTTGGCCGCCTCATCGGGTCCGTGGACCAGCTCGGTCACCGCCCGCGCCAGCGCACGCTTGGCATCGCGGATGTCGGCACCCTCGAAGCGTTCCAGCTCCTCGATGCGCTCCCGCGGCAACAACGTGTACAGCCGCAGGAATCGCGAGACGTCGCGGTCGTCCACGTTGACCCAGTACTGGAAGAAGTCGTACGGCGAGGTCCGCTCGGGGCTGATCCACACCGCGCCCGCTGCGGTCTTGCCCATCTTGGCTCCCGCGGCGGTGGTCAACAGCGGGAACGTCAGCCCGAAGACCTCCTGCCGGTTCAGGCGCCGGCAGAGGTCCACGCCCGAGCAGATGTTGCCCCACTGGTCGTTGCCGCCCATCTGGAGCTTGCAGTCGTGTTCGCGATTCAGGACCGCGAAGTCGTAGGCCTGCAGGATCATGTAGTTGAACTCGATGAACGACAGGCCGTTCTCCATGCGCGTCTTCACCGAATCGCGCGTGAGCATCTGATTGACCGAGAAGTGGCGCCCGACATCGCGCAGGAACTCGATGTAGTTCTTGTCCGCGAGCCAGTCGGCGTTGTTCAGCAATGTCCCGGCGTTGTCCGGACCGGCCTCGACCACGGGGCCGTGCGGCAGGTCGGCCAGACCCGGCTCGCCGAAGTCGATGAAGCGCGCCAGCTGCGCCTTGATCCCCGCGAGATTGATGTCGATCTGCTCGAGAGTGAGCATCTGCCGCAACTCGCTCTTGCCGCTGGGATCACCCACCATGGCAGTGCCGCCGCCCGCGATCGCGATCGGCCTGTGCCCGTGCCGCTGCAGGTGCACCAGCCCCATGATCGGCAGCATGGAGCCGATGTGCAGGCTCTCGGCGGTGGGGTCGAACCCGATATACGCCGAGACCGTTTCGCGTGCGAGCAACGCCGCCAGCGCGACCTCGTCCGTGCACTGCTGGAAAAATCCCCGCCAGCGCATCTCTTCCAGGAACGTCTCGCTCATGATCTCTCCAGGTTGTTGATCTCCTCGGCAACGTCCGCCTAGAATAGAACCGGGTCGGCCCGAGGTCCAGCTTCCAGCATTTCCGCTGGCGAAATCCGGCCCGTACCCTCACCATTCCCCGACCATGGAAAACACGACCGACCGGCGCTATCCGATGATCGATCCGACGCCCTGCGCCGGCGCGTTCGGTTGCCTCGTCGTGCGCCAGCACCGCGAGATCCTGCGTCTGGCCTGGCCCACGGTCCTGGCCATGTTCTCGCACACCTTGATGTGGACCGTCGACATCGCTCTGCTGGGCCACTACAACAGCGTCGACCTCGCCGCCTCCGGCCTGGGCGGCCTGATCACCTGGACCGCCTACTCGCTCTTCAACAACCTCAGCCGCATCAACGGAACCTTCGTCAGCCAGGCCCACGGCAAGGGCGACGACCGCTCCATCGGCGACTACACCTGGCAGGGTCTCTACGTCGCGGTGTTCTGCGGCCTGTTGCTGCAGACCGCCGGCTACTTCTCGCATCTGGTGCTGCCGCTGACGCACAACCCGCCCGAGGTCGTGGAGCAAGCCTACCTCTACATCAAGTGGCGGTCGGCCAGCGCGGTCTTCACCCAGACGGGGTTCTGCCTCATGGGGTTCTTCCAGGGCCGCCGGCAGGTCATGATCCCGATGTGGGCGGGCCTGATCGGCAACGCGGCCAACGTGATCCTGGACATCGTGCTGATCTACGGCTGGCAGGGCGTCGACATCTTCGGCTCGACGTGGTTCGCGGCGCAGCCCATGGGCGTCGAGGGCGCCGCCATCGCCACGAGCATCGGCACCCTGCTGACGCTCGTCTTCCAGGCCGTCATGCTGTTCGGCCCCCGGGAATACCGCCGCCGTTTCGCGATCCACATCCCGCGCCGGCCCGACTGGCGCCAGATCACCCGCATCTTCCGCGTGGGCACGCCGGCGGCGATCGAGAACTTCGTGGACATGAGCGGCTTCACCGCCTTCAGCATCATCATCGGCACCACCGGCGCCGCGGCGCTGGCGGCCAACCAGATCGCCATCCATCTGCTGAGCTTCGTCTTCATGCCCATGTGGGGCCTGACCACGGCGGGCGCCGTCCTGACCGGCAACTGGATCGGCGCCGGACGCCCCGACCAGGCCGCCGCCTACGGTCGTCAGGTCTACAAGCTGGGGATCTATTACATGCTGATCATGGGCGTGGGGTTCCTGGCGTTGCGCGACCAGCTCTTCCATGTCTTCAGCAACGACCCCGCCGTGCTCGGACTGGGCGCGGGCCTGGTCGTGATCATCGCCCTGTTCCAGCTTCCGGACGGCCTACGCATGACCTCGGTCGGCATCCTTCAGGGCGCCGGCGACACGCTCTTCCCCATGTTCGCCAGCGCGTCGGTCCTGTGGCTGATCTTCATCCCCGGCACGTGGTGGCTCGTCATCCACGAGGGCGGCAGTGCCGCGCAGGCGTGGATGCTGGGAGCGGGTTGTTACACCCTGGTCGCGCTGCTGCTCTGGTTGCGGTTCCGCTCGAACCGCTGGCAGCACAAGCGCATCTTCGGTCACTAGACCTCCGCCGACTGAGCGCCTCCCGAAAAATGACGGCCCCCGGAATCCGAAGATCCCGGGGGCGTCCTGTCGCTTGCGGTCCGACGGTCCCGATCGGACTACTTGAAGTTGGCCTTCATGCTGCTCCAGGTCGTTTCCATCACGGGAACGATGCTGGTGAGCGTGCCGACCAGGGTGTACGGCCCGCCGTTGCCGGCGCCGTAGCAGTCGCAGATCAGGTACAGGTCCATGCCAACGCCGGTCTCATTGACGTAGTCGATGACCTCGGTACCGCCGGTGAACGTCGCGTCCGCACCGGCGACGCAAGTGTTCGCGCTGTCGTCGCAGTCGGTGATCGCGTAGAACGACGCGTCGGCCGCACTGGTGTAGCTGGCGTAGATGTGGTCGCCCGGCTCCATATGGGCCATGTACACGACATCGTTGCCGGCTGCCGAGTAACCGGTACAGCCCCCGGAACCCGCGGTGTCGTAGGTGCCGTTGGCGTCCGTGGCATCCCCTTCGAAGTCGAAGTCGCCTGCCTCGATCACGAATGCGCCCTCGCAGGTGTCGTTCTCAGGGGCTTCCGGCGGCGGCGGCGGGGTGTAGCCGCTGTTGATGCCGATGGCGTCGAGATAGAGCGCCGCGCCGTCGAGGCCGACGTACTGGAAGGTGATCGTGATGGTCTGTCCGTTGTAGGCGGTCAGATCGACATCATGGATCTCGTACACCCAGCTGACGTCGCCGTAAACGGCCGCCAGGTCGAAGACCTCGACGTCGTCCACGAGGACCTTCAAGGTGTAGTTGATCATCCAGTAGGCGCTGGCGGAGACCGCGAAGTTCAGATGATCCTCGCCGTCGGCGATGGTGTAGTCGAAGCTCATCCGGCAATCCTGCGCGACGAGTTCTTCATCGTAATCGACCTCGGCCGAGTAGAGACCCTCGTAGGCCGACGTCGCACCCTGGAACCAGGAATCGAGACCGGTGTGACCGGACGGCGATGCGATGGTCCAACCGGTGGGCGGGAACACGCCCTCGAAGCCTTCGGTCAGATCTTTGACTACGGACGGCGCTTCGTCCACGCGCCACGATGTCCTGGACACTTCCTTGGACAGGACCGGAGTGGCCAGGATCACCACCATGGCCAGAATCACGAGCATTGTCGATTTTCTCATGGGTGCCTCCATATGTGATGTTCGTAAATTGGTAACAGCGGGGACCGATAGAAACGATCTTATATCCCCTGAATCACGATATAGGTGCGGTTTAGTATATTTTTTGTGACAGCTGTCGCGACCATGTGATTTCAATCGGTCTGATTCTCACTGTCGGGCCCCGACAATTCCGGGGCCCGACCAGGAGAAACGATCAATGTGCGGCGGCCTTGCTCTTGGGCTTGGCGCTGCGAATCCGCCACGCCAGAGCCAGACCGATGATCGCCAGCGGCACCATGCTGATCGGCCAGAAGTTCCAGTTGGCCGGATCGGTGGCGGCGCCGATGATGTTCCCGGCGGCGTCGAGCTCCTCCTTCGGCAGGATCCACGCGTAGGTGAAACTCATCGCGGCGGTGCCGAGATAGACGAACCCGTCGATCAGGCCGACGGCGATGCCGGCGTTCTTGCTGCCGCCGAAGTCCATGCTCGCGGTGCCCGACAGCATCCCGTGCACGCCGATGACCGCCAGCGACATGACGATCACCAGCCAGCCCACCCACGGCTGCGTGTAGTTGAAGACCATGACGATGGCGCCGATCAGCATGACCCCGTAGAGCAGCGCCGCCACCGGGCCGCGCCGCGACCGGAAAACGTGGTCGGAGATCGTTCCGGCCACCACGCCGCCCATGATGCCGGCCACGCAGAGCAGCATGCCCCAGTTCTCGTTGACGAAGCTGCTCTTCAGGCCGAGCACGGCGTCGGTCTGTTTGGCGAAGGTTCCGTACCACTGCATGATCGACTGGCGCAACCAGCCGCTGCAGAACTCGATCACGGCGATCGTCATGATCACCGGGTTGCGCAGCATGAGGCCGAAGACCTTCAGCGGACCGACGGGCGGGCCGTCGTCGCCGTCGGTGGCGTCGCCGAGCGAGATGTCCTCCAGGCCGGCGTCGCTGGGCTTGTCGCGAACGACGCGCAGGTCGATGAGCCAGAAGGCCAACAGCAGGATCGACGGCACCAGGAAGACCCAGGCCAGACCCAGATGTTTCAACACCAGGCCGCCCCAGTCGAACGCGAAGTAGATGCCGAGCGAGATCAGGATGCCGAAGATGGCGCCGAAGACGCCGCGCTCGCGCACGTGGAACCAGCCCGAGTTGACCTTGACGATCGCCACCGCGCCGAAGCTCTGGAAGTACATGTTGATCGCGTAGAGCACCGAGAACAGCGGCACGAAATGCGCGGCGAAGAGGTCGTGGCCCGGACCCTGCTTCCAGAGCGAGAAGCTGACCAGCCCCATCACCAGGTTCGCGGCCGCGGCGCCGAACGCGCCGGTGAGGATCGAGAAGCGGCCGCCGAAGCGGTCGGTCAAGGGACCGTTGATCACGAACGAAATGCCGTAGATCACGGTGCCGACCCCGAAGATGATCCCGAACGCCTCGTTGCCCATCATCACGCCGCCGTCGGCGCCGGGCAGGCTCTCGAAGGCGTACTTGGCGACCTTCAGGTTGTAGCGGCCCATGTAGAGGAAGGCGTAGGTCAGCCCGAGCGGCAGCCAGTTCCAGCGACGACGGCTGAGATACCTGGCGCTGTGGCCCATGTCGATCCGCGGCAGCCGGGCAAAGACGATGCCGACGGCGATCAGCAGGATCACGATGGGCAGAAGTTCGGAGAGCCAGGTCGGGAAATTCATCGCGAGAAGCCAGTTGGACATGAGTTGTTCTCCGCGTCGAGGGGGGTCGAAAACGGCGCCCGCCGCTTGGGCGACACGGGCGCCGTTCCAAGGTAGCAGATCGGCGACGGCGGCGAAACCCCCGTCACGGCCCGATCAGGGCAGGAAATCCTCCCGCCGACGGACCACGACCAGCGTGATGTCGTCGCCCTGCACTCCGTCCGTCACGAAATCGTGCACTGCCGCCAGGATCGCCTCGCGGATCCCGAGCGCCGACCGCCCCCGGGCGCGGACGACGACCTCCGCCAGCCGCGCCTCCCCGAACATCACCTCGTCGTCGTCGACGTCGTCCGGGAAATTCCCGTCCGCCTCCTCGTCGCTCATCGGGATCTCCGGCGCGCCCGCCTCGGTGATGCCGTCCGTGTAGAGCACAAGCACGTCGCCCGGATCCAGTTCCACGGCCACCTGCTCGTACGGCTGTCCGGCGAGCATACCCAGCAGCAGCCCGCCCGTCTCGAGCCACTCGACGGTGCCGTCGCGCCGCACCAGCAGCGGCGGATTGTGCCCCGCGTTGGTGCTCGTGAAGTGCCCGTTGCGGCTGTCGATCTCGCCGTAGAAGAAGGTGGCGAACATGTGCGGGTCGGTGGACTCGGCGAGCAGGTCGTTGACCCGGGTGACCACGTCCGACACCGACGCCGGGTGCAGCACCTGCCCCTTGAGACACGCCTGCAGGTTCGACATCAGCAACGCGGCCGGCATACCCTTGCCCGAGACGTCGCCGATCGCCACGCCCAGGCGGCCCGCTCCGGGCTGCAGGAAGTCGAAGTAGTCGCCGCCGACCTGCAGGCTCGGAATGCTCACGCCGGTCACGTCCCAGCCGGGCAACAAGGGCTCGTCGTGCGGCAACAGGCGTTCCTGGATCCCGCGCGCGGTCTCCATCTCCTGCTGCAGCCGCTCGCGCGCGAGCGCGTCCTCGCGCCCCTGTTTCACCGCGACGGTCATCGCGTTGAAGCTGTCGGCCAGATCGCCGAACTCGTCCTCGTTCTCGATGTCGATGGCGGTCTCCAGATCGCCGGACGCGATTCGCCGCGTTCCCCGGTGCAAGGCCTTGACCGCGCCGGTGATGCCTCCGGTGATGCGGGCGCTGAAGATCAGCGCGACCGTGCCGGTGACCATCAACAGCAGCGCCGCCACGCCCAGGGCGATCATCAGGCCGACGTTCATCATGTTCTCGGTGCTGAAGAACTCGTGCGCGAGGTCGCCGAACGCGGTCTCCACGTGCAGGACGATGTAGCCCTCCTCGACGTAGCGACCGTCCAGGTGCGGGGCCGGCACCAGCGCCGCCCCGAAATGCCGCGTCCGGCGCCACCAGCCGGCGCTGGAATCCGCCTCCGTCGCGTTGAACCGGCCCGTGAGCCCCGCCCGGTCCGCCACGTCGTCGGCACCGCCATCGTCGCCGAAACGACCGCGGGTCACCGAGACATCCGCGCGCAGGCGGCGCGCCATTCCCGTCATCACGTCCGCGTCCAGCGGCAAGGCCTCCACGTGCGCCGCGCCCGCCTCCGGATCGCGCAGGTGGACCAGCCAGATGTCGCGCCCGTGGCGGATCCACACCACCGTATCCTGCGCCGCCACCACGTCCGGAAGCCAGGGCTCGTCGTCGCCCAGATCCAGGCGGACCTGGCCGGCGCCCTCCTCGTGCAGCACGAGCCGGCGGTCCTCCGGCGGCGCCGCCATACCCAGGTCCAGTTCCCGACGCCGCGCCCGTACCGCCGCGACGAAATCGGCGGCCCAGTCGATCCCCTCGCCCGGATCCGCTTCGCTCCACGTCAGCGACTCGGTCGGGAACACGTCCGGCACGCGGCCGTCACCGAAGGTCTCTGCCCACACCCCCATGATGTCGAGCGCGCGGTTGGCGCGGCTGCCGCCGAGACTGCCGTAGAGCAGCAACAGCCCGAACACCGCCAGCAGCACCAACGGAATCCCGCCGACCAGGATGCCGGTCACCGCCAGCTTGGGCCGCAACCGCATGAAATGCAGCCGCATGCCGAACAGCATGGTCCTCAGTCCGCACAGCCAGAAGACCTGCACGCCGACACTCGCGAAGATCGTCACGTCGCCGACCAGCCCGTCGGGAACAGTCGTGCCCGCCACGAACGTGGCCGCCAGCACGGGAACGCCCAGCAGGAACGCCGCGACCCGACGCTTGCCCGCAAGGAGACGAAAGCTCACCTGCCGTCGCATCATGAACAGCACGCCCGGGACCAGGCCCAGCGCCATCCCGGCCGTGCCGCCCAGCACGCCCAGCCAGGCCAGGACAAGCATCACCAGCCACGCCTTGCCGCGCCGCACCGTGAACCAGCGGAAACGCGCCCCCGCGAACCATGCCGCAGCCCAGGTCACGGCCGTCACGACACCCGGAATCGACCCCTCGGCCGAACGCGTCCCGAGCAGCGACGCGCCCAGCGTCAGAAGGATTCCGGCCAGCAGCGTCCGCCAGGCCGGCGTATTGCGAGGATCGTGGCGACGACTCATCGAATCCCGTGCTCTTTCTTGTATTCGGCCCAGTGGGCCTTGAGGTGTTCGAAGGCGGCCAGGTCGGGGCAGGTCAGGAACGGATTGTGACGTCGCTCGTGGCCGATGGTCGAGCTGGTCCGCTCGCCCGGTCCGCCGTGGTAATCGTGCCCCGGAAAGACGCGCGTGGCGTCCGCGAGTTGCAACAGGCGGTGCAACGAGTCCCACTGCGCGGCCGCCGAGCTGCCCGGAAAATAGCTGCCGGTCCCGCCGACCTTGCCGCAGAACAACAGATCGCCGGAGATCAGCGCGTCGTTGCAGAGATAGCAGACATGATCGGGCGCGTGGCCCGGCGTGAGCATCGCCGTCACCGGCAGCTCGCCGACCGCGATCGTCTCGCCGTCCCGGAGCGCACGCGCGCCGCGCACCGAACCCGCCGCGCCGGCGACGATCTCCGCGCCCGTGCCGGCGGCCAGGGCGGCCGCGCCGGCGGTGTGGTCGCCGTGG
>CAZJMO010000114.1:0-9472 GCA_964547085.1 uncultured Fibrobacteraceae bacterium
GCATGCCGGACCTGCGCGGTGTGCCCCTGTATCTCGCCCGCCAACGGGTCGCCGATGCCGGTTGCGTGCTGGCGCCGGTGACCTACGAGCGCACCGACCGTCGCGCCGCCAACCTGGTGTTGCGCCAGGAGCCGGCACCGGGCCGACGGATTCGCAAGGGAGAACGCATTGAGTTGGTGGCTTCGTCACCCTGAGCAGCGCGTGGCCGTCGCGCCCTCGCTGCTGTCGGCTGATTTCACGGACATTCGCAGCGACATCGCGTCGATGCAGGCCGCGGGCGTGGACCTGCTCCATCTGGACGTGATGGACGCGCATTTCGTGCCCAACCTCACGTTCGGACCGTTCATCTGCGCCGCGATTCGACGGTGTACCGATCTGGTCCTCGACGCCCACCTGATGATGACCCATCCCGACCGCTACCTCGACGCGTTCGCTGCCGCCGGTGCGGACGCGATCACGATCCACGTGGAAGCCGAGAGCGAGGTCGGCGGCGCGCTCGGTCGGATCCGTGAACTCGGTTGCCGGCCGGGAATCGCGCTCAATCCGGACACGCCGGTCGCCGAGGTCGCGCCCTGGTTGGATGGTGTGGACCTGGTTCTGGTGATGACTGTCAAGCCGGGATTCGGCGGACAGAGCTTCGACCCCCGTGGGCTGGCGAAGATGCAGGCGCTGGCGCAAATTCGCGATCAGCGGGGCCTGGGCTACGCGATCAGCGTCGATGGCGGCATCAATGACGTTACTGCGATTGGTTGTCGGGACGCGGGCGCTGATATTCTGGTTTCGGGCTCTTGGTTCTGCCAGAGTCCGGATCGGACCAAAGCAACGGATATTTTAAACGGGTCGCATTAAAAAACAATTCACCAGTTTTTGCTTTAAATAAAAATTGCGTTCTGTTATGCTTTCCCCGTGAGCATCGCTCTCGCTAGCTTGTGGGGGGAGCTTGCGAAGCAGGAGTTGCGATCCCGCGTGGGACGCGAAACCCTTGAAATCTCTTGAGGAGGAATTCCATGAAGCGTCTGCTAATCCTCGCGTTGGTCCTGTCGATTGCCGTTGGTGCGATGGCTGAAGACAAGGTCGGTCTGTTCCGCACGGTCGATGGCGAATACGAGAACTTCCTGCCGATGGAAGAGATCATTCCCGGAAACACCATCGATCTGTACGTCACGCTGCACAACGCGACCCGTCCGACCATCGGTGGCTACGAGGTTGGCATCGATCTGCCGGCCGAATTGGTCGTCATGGGCCTCGACATCTACAGCGGCATCAACATTGGTGACGGCGGCAACATGCTCGTCGGGTACCAGTATCCCCAGCTCGCCGCCCTGTCCGACATCTTCGTGCTCGGCACCATGCATTGCGTGCTCAACGGAATCCCGACCAGCGCCACTTACCTGACCATGCACGGCGCCAACCCGCCGAGCGTTCCCGGTCACGACGGTCCGGTCTATGCCGATGGCGCCGTGCCCGAGATCCTCGTGCCCTGCGGTTACGTCGGTGTGGACGCCGAAGTCTTCCTGTTCGGCGGCTCGGTGGCGGCGGTCGAGACCAACTGGTCCGGCGTGAAGAGCCTCTTCGAATAAGACGATTCCTGGTCTTCGCGACCCTCGGGCCCCGGAACTTGTTCCGGGGCCCGTTTTGCGCCAGGGTTTCGCCGAGCCGGCCGGGGCGAGGACCGGCGGCCGTTTCTTGCCCGAAACGCTCGAATCTGCTATATTTCCCCGACGTCGAGCATTCCGGGGTGGGGCCTACGGCCTGCCCCGATCTTTCGCTTTGCTCGGTAAGTGTCTGTTATGCAGTGACTTGGCGCGCATGGCCGCGAGCTGCCGACCCGGCTGATCCGGACGGTGGCCGGCGTCGATTCGCGCGTCTCGGTGCGCGCGCCGTCGCGGCTTGGAGTGGTTTGACGTGTTTCAGGACCTGACACGACGCCTCGAAGGGGCCATGCGGAAGCTGGCCGGTCAGAAGCATCTGACCGAAGACAACATCAAGGAAGCGCTGCGCGAAGTCCGTCTGGCGCTGCTCGAGGCCGATGTCAACTACCAAGTGGCCAAGGGGCTGGTGGCGCGGGTGCGCGAGCAGGCTCTGGGGCAGGACGTCCTGGAAGGACTCGACCCGGCGCAGCAGGTCGTCAAGATCGTCCACGAGGAGCTCAAGGGGCTGCTCGGCGGCGAGACCGCCGAACTGGCGCTGCCAGAGAAGGGCATGGCCACGGTGATGGTCATGGGCCTCCAGGGCTCGGGCAAGACGACGTTCTGCGGCAAGCTGGCCAAGAAGTTGAAGGACCAGGGGCGCAGCCCGATGCTCGTCGCCGCGGACATCTACCGTCCGGCGGCCATCGATCAGCTCGAGATGATCGCCGGCCAGGCCGGCGTGCCGGTCCACAGCGACCGCGTCAAGAAGAGCGCGCCCCAGATCGTCAAGCTGGCGCAACGACGGGCCAAGGACAACAAGTGCGACGTGCTCATCGTCGATACCGCAGGCCGCCTGCACATCGACGAGACGCTGCTGGGCGAGCTGAACGACATCGACAAGATGGTGCCGATGGACGAGAAGCTCCTCGTCCTGGACGCCATGACGGGCCAGGAAGCGGTCAACATCGCCGAGCAGTTCTCCGAGCAGGTCGGCTACGACGGCGTGGTTCTGACCAAGCTCGACGGCGATGCCCGAGGCGGTGCCGCGCTGTCGGTCAAGGAGATCACCGGCAAGCCGGTCAAGCTGGTGGGCGTGGGCGAGAAGCTCGACGACCTCGAGGTCTTCCATCCCGACCGCATGGCCAGCCGCATCCTCGGCATGGGCGACGTCCTGACGCTCATCGAGCAGGCCGAGAGCAAGATGGACATCGGCGAAGCCCAGCACCTCGCCGACCGTTTCGCCCAGGGCGAATTCACCCTCGAGGACTTCCAGAGCCAGATCAAACAGGTCAAGCGCATGGGGTCGTTCAAGGGGATGCTCAAGATGCTGCCCGGCATGGGCGGCGGGGCCCTGGACAACGTGGACATCGACGACGAGCAGTTCGGACGCGTGGAGGCGATCATCAACTCCATGACGTTCGAGGAACGCCGCAAGCCGGACGTGATCAACGGCTCGCGGCGCAAGCGCATCGCCAGGGGCAGCGGGACCAATGTCTCGCAGGTGAACAAGCTCCTCAAGCAGTACCGTGACATGCGGCGGATGATGAAGCAGATCAACGCCTCCGGCGGCTTGCAGGAGTTCGGTCGCAAGGTTCTCGGCGGAGGCGCACACTAGATTTCCGGCGTTCGGCCGGATACCCGGAGGCCCCGAGGGGCCTCGCGATACGCGGCGCGCATGGGGCGTGTCGCGACACCACCCGAATGGGAGGTTGATACGTTGGCGACAACTATCCGATTGACCCGTATGGGCAAGAAGAAGCGCCCGTTCTATCGACTCGTCGTGCTCGACAGCCGCAAGCGTCGGGACGGCGCCTACCTGGCGAACCTGGGTTACTACAACCCCTTCGTGGAGCCCCACGAGGTCGAGCTCCACACCGATGAAATCGTGTCCTGGCTGCAGAAGGGCGCCGAGGTGCGCGACACTGCCCGCTCGCTGCTCAAGCGCGAGGGCGTGCTCTACAAGTTCAGCCTCGTCAAGCAGGGCCTGTCCCCCGAGGACATCGCGGCCAAGATGGAAGCCTGGGCTCCCGGCCAGCAGGCCCGTTTCGATCGCAAGGCCGAGGCCGAGACGACGCGTCAGCGCCAGCTCGCCGAAGCGGAGCAGAAGCGCCGCGACGATGCCGCAGCCGCCAAGGCTGCCGAGGCTGCCGCTGCGGCTGCCCCTGAGACCGAGCCCGAGACCGAGGCTCCGACGGAGGGCGAATAACGTGAGCGACGGACACCAGTTGACCGCGGCCCAAGAGCGTGCGCTGGACATGATGTCCTACCTCGCCGTCAACCTGGTCGACCATCCGGACGACGTCCGGATCGACCTGGTGATCGACGGTGACCGGGAGGTCTTCAAGGTCCGGTTGCACCCCGAAGATCAGGGCCAGTTCATCGGCAAGAACGGTCAAACGGCCAGAGCGATCCGCACGCTTCTGTCGGCGGTCAACGCCCGCAGCGACCAGCGGTTCGCCCTGGACATCGTGGAAGACTAGACGATTGGTTTCACCGATCGACACGACGGGTTTCGTACCCATCGCCGACGTGGTGAAGGCCGTGGGATTGAAGGGCGAGGTCAAGTTGTACCCGCTCCTCGATTTCCATGCGCCGTTGCTCGCCAGCACGTTCCTGACGTGGGAGGACGGCTCTGCCGCCTCGTTCGTCAAGGCGCGGCCGGCGGGCAAATGCGTGGCGGTCAAGCCGGACGGTTGCGACGATCGCAACGGTGCCGAGGCCATGGTGGGTCGTCAGCTGGGATTCCAGCGCGACCGCTATCTCGACACCACGTTTCCGAGACCGGCCGAGGGATTGCCCTTCCGGTACCTGGGGCGACCGGTGCACACGACGGCCGGCGAGGAGTTGGGGACGGTGCAGGAAGTGCGTCGGTACGCGGCGCAGATCCTGCTGATCATCGAGTACGACGGTCGCGAGGTCATGATCCCCGCGGTCGTTCCCATCCTGCATCCCGACGACGGTCTCGAGGGACCGCTTGTCGTCGATCTGCCGGAAGGACTGCTCGATGCTTGAGGTCAAGGTGCTCACGCTGTTTCCCGAGATGGTCCGGACGGTGCTGGAGACCAGCATCCTCGGCCGCGCGGCGAAACATGGCGTGGTCCGCTACGAGGTCACGGACATCCGGGACTTCGCGGTGGACAAGCATCGCACCGTGGACGACTCGCCGTACGGCGGCGGCGCCGGCATGATCATGATGGCGCCGTGCGTGGTCGAAGCGGTCGAAGCGGTTCGCAGCCGGGAGGGTGCGCCTGTCCTGCTGACCTCGCCACAGGGCGAGAGGCTGGACGAGCGGTTGACGCTCGCTCTGTTGGCGGAGTCGCAGGAGGCGGGCGAGGTGATCCTCGTCTGCGGCCACTACAAGGGGATCGACGAGCGTGCGCGGCAGCTGCTGGCCATGCGTGAGATCTCCGTCGGCGACTACGTGCTCAGCGGCGGCGAACTGCCGGCGCTGGTCATCATCGACGCCATGGTGCGCCGGATCGAGGGCGTCCTTCACGACGCGGCCTCGGCCGACTGTGACAGCTTCACCGACGATCGCGACGGTGGCCTCGACTGTCCGTGGTACACGAAACCCCCGGTCTACCGGGATCTGACCGTTCCGGAGGTGCTCATGACAGGGCACCACGCCAGGATCGACCAGTGGCGGCGGGAGCAATCTCGCACGCGGACACGCGAACGCAGGCCCGACCTGCTGTCGCGTTCCGACCGCGACGCGACCCAGGGACGCTAGAGACGACACACGACGCGCCGCCCCTCGTGGGCGGCCGATCAAGGCCCGGACAACTGATCCGGGCGCCCATACGGAGGCAGCCATGAGCAACGTCATCGACACTCTGCGCTACGAGGAACTGCGGGATGATCTTCCCGAGTTCAACATCGGCGACACCATCCGTGTCGCCGTGCGGATCAAGGAGGGCGGCAAGGAACGCCTGCAGAACTTCGAAGGTGCGGGCATCGCCATGCAGGGGACCGGGCTGGAGAAGTCCATCACCGTGCGGAAGCTGACCAGCGGCATCGCAGTGGAGCGTATCTTCCCGCTGGAGTCGCCCAACGTGGCCAACGTCACGGTGGTCAAGCGGGGTCGCGTTCGCCGCGCCAAGCTGTACTACCTGCGCCACAAGCGCGGTCGGAAGGCGAGAATCCGCGAGGCGCGGCGCAAGTAGCGTCGTGGCGGCGGAGAACCAGTCACTGGCGGCGTTCGACCGGGAGTGCTCCCTTGCGGGACAGCGGCTCCTGGCCGGTATCGACGAGGCGGGGCGCGGCTGTTGGGCCGGCCCCGTCGTCGCTGCTGCCGTGATCCTGCCGGACGGGTGGTGTCCGCCGGGCCTGAACGATTCCAAGAAGCTGACTCCCGCCCGGCGGGAGACGCTGTACGAACAGATACGGACAGGCGCCCTCTCGTGGGGCGCCTGTGCCGTGAGCGCGCATGTCATCGACGCCAGCAACATCCTGGCCGCCACGTTGCTGGGCATGGCCCGCGCCGTGACGCGTCTTGATCCTGCGCCCGACCTCGTGCTGGTCGACGGTCTGCAGGTGCCGGAGATTCCTTTCGAGGCGCGCGCGGTCGTCAAGGGCGACGGCACGAGCGCCGCGGTGGCCGCCGCCTCGATCGTGGCCAAGGTTCTGCGCGACAGGGTCATGACGGTGTGGGATCGGCACTACCCGGGTTATGGCTTCGCCGCGCACAAGGGGTACGGAGCGCCGTTCCATCGCCGGGCGCTCGCGGAGCTGGGCCCGTGTCCGCTGCACCGCACCACGTTTCGCCCGATCTCCGAACTGAACCAGGCGACTCTCTGGAACAGAAGCTGCTGACGTCGGCGGGTCCTTTCCACCGTCGAACTCCTCCCGGACCGGATTCCCACGACATGGATGCTGCCACGCTAGGCCGACTCGGCGAGGATCTCGCGCTCGTCTTCTATCGATGCTGTGGATATACCTGTCGCGACCGTCGCTGGCGGCGCGGCGGCGGGGAACTCGACCTCGTCCTGGCCCGACCCGGACGGCTGGTCTTCGCCGAGGTGAAGGTCCGAGGGCCGGGCAGCCTCGGAAGCGCGGTCGAAGCGGTGCATCCGAGCCAGCTGCGCCGCTTGCGGCACATGGCCCGCCGGTGGTGCCACGAGAACGGAGGCGGAGGCGCGGAACTACGGCTCGACGTGATCGCCATCGACCTCGGCGGCGAGGGCCGCGGGGTTCTGGTGCGACACTTCCCGAGCGTGGAATGACGGCGATGCGCCTCCAGCGGGTCGACGCACCGAAAGCGTTGGCAGGTCGCGGGGTCGTGGGCTATGATCCGCCCCGACGACCGCGCAACCCCCGGCCGGATCGCAGGAGGCGCCCGGCAGATGAACTACTGGCAAACATTGACGGAGGCTCGCCGCGCCCTGGGAGACGGACGTTTCCGGGATGCCGAGTCAAGCTACGACAAGGCTGCGGCAGGTCGCGAAAGCGATGGCCGCCGTGTCTTTTTCTCGGAGACCCTTCCGGACGGGGCGCGGTCTCTCTGGCGACGGGTGAGACGCCAGGAGCCTTCCGGACCGGAAGCCGGGCGCTGGGACCGCGCCGCGGCTGCTTTCCGCGCCGACTTCCGGGCGCGATCGAGCGTCTTGTTGCGGCGCGCCGAGCAGCAACTCGACCAGGATCCCGTGGCCGAGCCGGATTCCTCGTTCGCGGTGCTCGATGCGGCGCTGTACCTCTCGGTTGGCAGCCGTCTCGTCGAGCGTCGCCTGGCGGTGTCGCCGCTGCTGGTCTCGCTCTTCCGTCTGCTCCCGGTGACGGGACGGCTCTGCACCCCCGACCTTGTCACGCCGGAACTCGGTCTCGACGCCGCCACGCGCCTGCAACTGGCCGACGCCGCGCTGGACGGCCTGCCGCGCCTGGCGCCGGACGAGCGTGACGTCTGGGCCGGAACGCTGATGAACCTGCTGGGCGCCGAGGGCTGTTCGTGGTCTCCGTCGCAGACGAGCGATCGCCGCTGGCAGCGGGCCCGGCTGGCCGACCACCACCGGCGGGATCCTGTCGAGGTCCTCGACTGCTGGCGGACATGCGACCACGACGAACAGACCGAACCGAGGCGACAGTGGAGCCGCTTGCGGAGACTCGAGATCCTGGCCGGCCGGGATCCGCGCAGCCTGCCGGTGCCCCGCTACGAGGAGGCGCACCAGCTTGCGCGCCTTCTGCCGCGCGACGGGGACGACGAGGCGGCCTGTCGGACCCGCGAAGCGCTCGCGATCGTGGAACATCGCCGACCGCGTACCGACCCCGACCAGGGTTGGCTCTCGGCGGCGGCCGGGACCGACGGCACGGTCCATCTCGTCTTCTGGTGGGGGGCCGAACCGCGCGATGTCGCCGGTTGGCATCCCGACGACGAGCCCGAGGCGCTCACGGCGTTCCTGGCGGCTGCCGGAGGCCGGGTGATCTGGCACGACGCGCCGGCCGAATCGCTGTTCGCGCACGGCTGGCCCGCCGACGCGCGCGGCCGCGATCTGCCGCCGTATCTGGAGACCGTGCTGGAGCCGTTGCTGCCGTCCGGAGGCTGGAGCGACGAGCTCGGCGAACGTCTCGCCCTGGCCCGCAGCGGTCCGTGGCGAGACCACTGGCGCGCCGACCTCGGGCATCCGCTGCTGGGCCCGCCGGGCGCCGACGGTCGTCTGGCGCCGAACCAGTCCGCGATCGGACCGGCGCTCCGGACGGGACTCCTCTGGCTGGCGGTCCTGCACCGCGTGGACAACGCCGACCCGGCGATGCGGGCCGGCTTCGGCGAACTGGGCCGACGCGGCGATCCCGCCGCGGCCTTCCTGCACGCCTGCGCGATTCTCGGCGCCGCGGACAAGGTGGTCGTCGACGGCACGTTCGAGCCGTGGACCATGCCGCTGCTCTGGACCCGACCTGATCCGCTGACGGCCGCGCGTCCCGGAGACGGCGACGAATTCGTACGCGAAGATCTGGCGGGCCAGGATGTCGCCGTCGTGGCGACCGGTCGCCCCGGGCGGGTCCTGGACGCCTGGAGCCCCGGCGAGCGCCGCTGGCGCGTGGTGCTCGACCGGCTGGATCGGCTGCCGACCCTGCGGCGTCAGGTGCGCGAGGCGTACGGCCCGGTGACGGTCGTGCCGCGCGCCGGTCGGGTGCACGACCTGCACGCGTCGCTGGCCCTGCTCGACGACCTCGCGGTCGAGGCCGGTCGTGCCGCCGATCCCGGGACCGGCATGCTCGCGATCTGCCACTGGATCCGCCTCGTGGAAACCCACAACGGCGACCTGTTGGATGACCGGATGTTGCGGCCGCGGCCCATCGGTACGTGTCCGATCCACGACCGATACGCGGCGCGCATCGCAGATCTGCCGCGGCACGGGATTCCCACCGAAGGCGCGGGCGACGACGACGGCTGGGGCTCGCAGTACAGCCAGCGCGTGCGGCGTTCCGGCCTGGTGGCCGGACTGTCGGACGAGTTGCCGGACGCGGCGCCGGTGCTGGACGCGCTCTGGGGCGTCTTCGACGGCAGCGACGCCTGCTGGGTCTTCCTCGACAGCGCGGCGATCCACTGGCGGCTCCACCGACGCGATCCGGGCGTCCCCGGACGCCTGCACGCCATGCTGGCCCCGCGGGGTCGGCGCCACCTGTCGCTGGTGAGCAACCGCGGACCGTTGCCCGGCGAGCTGTCTGCGTGGCTGGACGGGGTGCTGGCGGTGTACGGCCGGCCGTACCATCTCTCCCTGGACGACGAGCGCGCCGGCACGTTGCGGCTGGCAGGCTCGGGACCGCTGCCGAACGCGCGGTTGCGACCGGCCGAGGCGTGGAGCGCGCCGCTGGCCCATCTGGCCGAGGCGCGTACCGACCCCGCAGTC